>JACQXX010000001.1 GCA_016208495.1 Acidobacteriota bacterium
ATACGCCTCGGCTGCCGCCGTCACCAATTGCTCGGCAATCGGAAGCACCTCCTGAAACCGTTCAACACCAAGCAGGATCTTGACCCGGTTTGCAAGCTGGTCATAGTGGATAACGGCAGCGTCATCGGGCTGAGGCGGACGGACTTCCCCCAGCCGAATGGTATATTTCCCCGGTTTGGCCCCTTTTTCCAGCCCGGCGACTTCAACCCGGTAGGTTCCGGCTTCAACCGTGACGTGTCTGAGATATTCCGGTCCCTTGGTTCCATTTGGGCTGTCCATTTCCTGAACCTGTTTCCCAGCCGGGTCAAACAATCGGACGATGACATCAATCCCTTGTTGCTCAACCTCGATACGGACATACTGATTGGCTTCAAGCTGCACGGTAAAACTATGCTTTTGTTCGGCTTGCAACTCGCCTTCAAGTTGAATGCCGGGAACCAATCCAACCTGGATGGATGGCGGCTGCGGAGTCTCAGCCGATGCTGGTGGCGTTTGAGCCGGTGGCGATTGCTGAGCCTGGGTCACCGGGAATCTGTCACCCGCAACGCAGACAAAACCCGCCAGGAAAAGAAGACTGCCCACGACAGAATGGCGAACCAGGGGAGCAAAAGAAGATCGAGACATAGGCTTGATTTTTAACTTTCTGAGAGGCTTAAAATAGTGATTGTTCGGCCTGATGAACATGACGCTTGAGAGAAATTCCACACTCAGCGAAGTCAGACTAATCTCTCTTTGCGTCCTTTTTGTCCCTTCAGTCCTTTTTGTCCTTTTGACCACCATATTTTTGAGCCGAAGGACACGCATCAGCGAGCACACAGGCAGGGCATTGCGGAGACCGGGCTTTGCACACCGCTCGCCCATGAAAAATCAGCCAGTGCGGAAACATCACAAAATGTTTTTTGGGAATGAGCGCCATCAAGTCCCGCTCGATTTTTTCGGGGGTTGATTCGGCGGTGAGCCCGAGCCGATTGGACAACCGGGTCACGTGAGTGTCTACCACGACTCCGGGGGCTTTGCCAAACGCATTGCCCAGGACGACATTCGCTGTTTTACGAGCCACGCCGGGCAGGGTGAGCAATTCAGCCATGGTTTTGGGGACTTTTCCGTCAAAGGCTTCGACCAGCCGCTGCCCCATTCCCTGCAAATGACGGGCTTTATTGCGAAAAAAGCCGGTTGACCGAATATCCATTTCCAGTTCGGAAAGCTCGGCTTCGGCATAATCGGCGGCGGTGCGGAACTTTCGGAACAAAGTTGGAGTGACCAGGTTGACCCGTTCATCGGTACACTGGGCCGAAAGAATGGTCGCCACCAGCAATTCCAGCGGGCTGGAATACTCAAGCGAACAGTGCGCGTCGGGATATTCCGCCTGGAGTCGCCGAATGATTTCCCGGGCACGGCTTTTTGAAGATTTCGCTTTTTTGCTCCCAGTCTTTTCAGGTACTTCCTGACCGACAGGCTTTGAAGCTGAAGATTTGACGGAACGTGATGTCCGCGCCATAGTTGTGGTTCCATCTTTTGCCATGAGTTCACTCATTATAGTAAGGAGACAGTATATGCCGAACGTTCTGGTTTTTCTGGCGACTGGATTTGAGGAAATGGAAGCTGTGATTGTGGTTGATGTGTTACGGCGTGCGGGTGCCGCCGTCACCACGGCGGCCATTGGCGATGCACTGCTTGTTACTGGTTCACATGATATTGCCATCAATGCCGATGTTTTGTTGAAAGAACTCCCGTCAGCTTCAGAAAGTGCGTTTGATCTGATTATTCTGCCGGGTGGTCAGCCTGGAACGACCAATTTACAACATGACACCACGGTTCAGGAATGGATTTGCACCTATCAGGCCAAAGAACGTGGGATTGCCGCCATTTGCGCCGCCCCGATGGCCCTGGCAACCGCCGGTGTGCTCAAACAACGGACGTTCACTGGACACCCTGGAGCAAAACCATTTCTTGAAACCGAAGCCAATGGCACTTACACCGGCAACCGCGTCGAAATTGACGGGAAACTGGTTACCAGCCAGAGCCCAGGCACCGCCTTTGAATTTGCCCTGGCACTGGTCGGCCAACTGTTTAGCCAGGAAAAAGCCAATGAACTGGGCGCCTCGATGCTGGTCAGGGCAACTGAAGGGATGAGGGATGAAGGATGAGGGATGAAAAAATTTCCTGGCATCTGATTTTCGACAGGTTCGAATAAATGTCCTTTTCGCCCTTTTCGTCCTTTCTTTACTCGGAAGCCCAACTCATAAGGTTCTGTCCCTCTGCTTGCCCGCGCCCCTGCCGGGCAATGGCATTAAGTTAAGAAACTATTCTTCACCTGGGAGCGCGGGCGTCTCGCCCGCAGTCGGTTGGAATTGAAGCTCAAGCGGGCAGGATGCCCGCGCTCCCACCCTTAACTTAATGCCATTGCCCCTGCAGGGCGCAGGCAGCGGCGGAGAGAAACACGGGAATGACTTTCGTGACCGGTGGCGCGTCCAAAGCGACGCTGACCACCGGCTAACCTTGCCCCATCCCTGCGGGATGAAGTCAAAAAACCTACGCGTGAAAGGTTCCGGGTTCCGGGTTTTCGGAACCCTGAACCCTGAACCCTGACTCCGAGTAGACACCGCCTCAACCCACTTTGGTGCAGAAAAACAAAAACAAAAGCAGGTCGCATTGCCTGAATTGGGCACATAGTTCGCATGTTATGAACAGTTCGACGATAATTGGGAAAAATACCAATTTTTGAACAAAAACTGATTTGAAACGACTTATTGCGCGATAGATAAAGGAAAAGCACCACTCCAAAAAAGCTGATTGTTCATCCTTCTTTATATTGGAAAGCGTGTGGAGTTACCTATGAAAAACAAAGCACAACGAAATGGAATCATCATTGGATGGGGTATTTTGAGCCTGCTTGGACTTTTGATATGGCAGGGAAGTTATTTAAAAACAGCCGGTTATACTCAATCTCCGGAGCTGGCTGCCCGCCAGACGCCGACACTGACTTCGATTGTGCCGGGACAAACACCCGTCGGACAGGTGCCCAAAAAGATTACGCTTCGCGGGAGCGGTTTTTCATCGGGCGCCACGGTGTTGTTTAACTCCACGCCGGTCACCGCAAAAGTCAAAGGGAGCGATAAAATCCTTTTGAAAAATCCTTCGGCCACGTTGTTTCAAACCGACCAGACCTATGACGTCCGGGTTCAGTTGAGCAATGGACAGCAATCCAACGTGCTCAAGTTTGTGGTGGGGACGGGATCAAGCCAGCAAAATGGAACAATTCGCGTAGACGCACCGCGCTCGCTGGTGGTCAATGTTGGGACAACCGTCAAGATCACAGCCGTGGCCGTGGATCAAAATGGAACACCAATTCCCGGCGCCACGATTGCTTATGCCAGCGACAACCCGGACCGCGCCACCGTGGATGCGACTGGAACCGTGACCGGTGTTTTGCGCGGCGCGGCGACCATTCGCCTGACTGCGGGCAGCATCACCCGCCGACTGGTGTTTGCCGTCAACGAAGTCAATTCAACTGCTCTGGCTGGATTTGAAAACGGCGATATCGTTCGCTATGGCGGAGCGGTGTATGTTTCAGACCGGGAAAAGCACATTTTGATGGGAGCTTTGCTTGGGCAACCGCTCGGACCGCTGGCGGGAAGGCTCAACGCCAGCGGCAATATTGATGGCATTTTTGGTGATGCCCGGTTTAATGGTCCACTCGGAATTGGAATTTCCGGCGACCAGATTTTTATGGCCGACACCAACAACCGGAGCCTTCGCCGGGTGAATCTTGGCACCGGTCAGGTGCGAACCGTGGTGACGCTCAACGATATGATTTCGGCTGGAATCACCGACTGGGCACCGCGATCTGTGGCGATTGATTCAAATGGCGACCTGTATGTAACGGATGCCGCCAATCACACCATCTGGCAAATTACCCTCAACACGACGCTGGATTCAGTCACCGCCTCCGCCAAACTTCTGGCTGGTGAAATTGGCCAGGCTGGTGGTCAGGATGGCACTGGTCGGACGGCACGGTTTAACAGTCCGCAGAAAATCACGCTGACGGGAAACATTTTAAGTGTGGTTGATCGCAATGCCGGTGTGCGCCAGATTGCCCTGCCGGGTGGCGCCGTGAAAACAATTCGCTCAACCCAGGGGCGAACCGAGGTCAGCAGTCGCTTTGACCCGCAACAATCTCCAACGTTGGGCACCTTGAAAGCCGTGGCCTCTGATGCGCTTGGAAACCTGTATGTCGCTGAAGATGATCAGGTTCGGGTCTTGACGATCAATGGCGAACAGGTCGTGACTTCAGAACTGGCCCAATCTGGAACGTTTGTCAATCCATTTGCTATTGCGATTGCCGACAACTCAATTTTGATTTTAGACAGCCAGAAAACCCAGGCATCGTTGTTGCGCGTGGCGATGGCGGCACCAGTCATCAATACCGTGACGCCAACCCAGGTCGGTACTGGCAGCAGCACTGAAGTTACCATCACAGGCCAGAATTTTATCCAGGAAACCCAGGTTTTGATCGGGCAACAACTGGTTCAAAACCTGCAGTTAGTCAGCTCCGGGGAACTCAAATTCACGCTTCCGGCCCAGACCGCCGGAGGAACCTTGCCAGTTGCGGTTCGCCACCGGGGCGGCACGGCCCAAAGTTCGATCAATGTCAGTGGAACACCTCAGTCAAACGTCACTTTGACGGCCTTTCCAACCGAACGCAGCTTGAGAGCCGGCCAAAGCACCACCTTTACCCTTTCGCTGGCACGAACCAATGCCACCCAGGCACTTGACCTGTCTGCCCAGGTGCCAGCCGGGCTTTCCGCCACCATCAGTCCAAATCCGGTGGCAGGGAATTCAACCCAGATAACGGTGACTTCCAGTCCAACCGTTTCGCCAGGGCGGTACAATGTCCAGGTGACTGGAACGGCAAGCGGGGTCACCGTCAGTTCGGTTACGGTGTCAGTCGTGGTTGAAGCCGTGGCCCAACAACCATCAGTTGTTCTGGCATCAACACCGGGTTCGCGGTCCGTCTCTTCCGGACAATCGGCCACCTATGCCATTGACCTCAGGCGAACCAACTATCAAGGCGTCGTGAATTTATCCGCCGGATTGGTTGGGACACAGACCACTGGAATTGATTTGAGTTTCAATACACCTTCAACCAGCAGTAACACGGCGACGTTGACGGCCCGCACGAGTGCTGCCGTACCGCGCGGCGAATACACCCTCCGCGTCAATGCTTCATTTTTAGGAGGTTCAGCCGAACCCATTCAGGTGTTGCTGGTGGTGAATCCAGATCCAGCGCAGGTCACACTTTCACTGGCTCAGAATTCACAGACGATCAATGCCGGAGATGCAGCGCCCTATACCGTCACCGGCACCACTTCGAACTTTTCCGGTTCCGTCAATTTATCGTTGACTGGAAACATTCCATTTCAAGCCACCATCAGTTTGAGTCCGTCGCCGATGCCGGTGCCGGGAAGTTCAACTCTGACAATTCGAACGGCCACGACCACTCCACCTGGCACCTACACTATGCAGGTGGTGGGCAGTGCCAGCGGGGCATCCATTGCACCCGTGCCCTTCACGCTGACGGTTCGGAGTTCGCAAGGGCAATCAACCGTGGCGCTGGCAATCAGCCCGGCGACGCAAACAGCGGCACCAGGGCAAAATGCCGAGTACTCTTTGACGCTCCGGCGCACCAACTTTACCGGAGCGGTGGATATTCGAGTCACCGCCGCCGGATATGATCCATTTGGCGGAACAATTACGGGTGACACCGCAACCATTACCGTCTGGAACACCACTCCTGGCACCTACACGTTTACTGTGACCGGGACGGCTCAGGGAGCGACGGTGACCAATACCGTTACGTTTACCCTGGTGGTGAGCCAGCAATCGGGCGGACCAACCGTTAGTATTTCCGCCAGTCCAGGTTCGATGACAGTCAATCGTGGGCAAAGTGCCAGTTATGCAATCAATTTATCGCGCAATGGATTTACCGGGCCGGTAACGCTCCAGACCTTTATCCGATCAACCACGATTCCACCTGGAATCACTCTCAACTACAGTCAAAACCCCGTAACCGGAGCCGCAACCACCCTGACGCTGTTTACCACCACCGAAACACCAGGCGGTACTTACAATTTCTATCTGGAAGGCACCGCGACCGGCGCAACCGTGACCCGGTCGGCTGATTTTACCCTGGTGGTCAATTCAACCATTACCCCAACGGTCAATTTGGGGGTCAGCCCCACGACCCAGACGGTGACTCAAGGGCAGGGGAGTACCTTCAATGTGGCACTCACGCGGACCAATTTCACGGGGCCGGTCTCGCTGCAGGTCTTTATTCAGGCCGAAGTCACTGAGCCGACGATTACGTTCCAATTTGCCCAGAATCCGACGACCGCAAATTCAACTTCGTTGAGTATGTTTACGACCAGTGCGACACCGCCGGGAGTCTATACTTTCTTTGTCCGAGGGACGGCGAGTGGTGCCAATGTGATTGATTCGCCAACCTTTACCGTGGTGGTCAATTCAAGCAATGGTGGCGGCGAAAACGGATGTGCCGTACCATTTTCAATCAACATTGGCCAAACCATTGATCGCACGCTTGACACCAGTTGTGTCTACCAGGGTACGCAGCGCAACATTGACGTCTATCGGTTTAATGGAACCGCCGGTCAACCAGTGACGATTACGCTTTCATCGTCAGCCTTTGATACCTACCTGTATCTGCTTGACAGTAATCGAAATACGCTGGCTTCAGACGATGACACCAACGGGACGAATTCACAAATTGTCTTTACGCTGCCCTATAGCGGGAGCTATCAACTTGACGTGACTTCGTACTTTGAAAACTCAACCGGGCCATATCGGCTGGTTCTGGCTGGACCCGGAGGCAGTTGCAACTATTCGATTTCCCCAACCAGCCGCTCGCATGGCGCCGGAACTGAAACGGGATCCGTTTCAGTGACAACCACTTCCGGGTGTGGCTGGACGGCTACAAGCAATAGCTCGTTTGTAACCATTACCTCCGGAACAAGCGGTAGTGGCAGTGGCAGCGTGTCGTACCGGGTTGACAGCAATACTGGCAGCACAACCCGAACTGGTACGCTCACCATTGCCGGACAAACATTTACCATTACCCAGGCGGCAGGTGGCGGTGGTGGGGAAGACGGCTGTGTAACGCCATTTACCGTCAGCATCGGCCAGACGATCAACCGGACGCTCGATACCAGTTGTGCCTATCAAAACACAAATCAGTATCTGGATACCTATCGGTTTTCGGGTACCCAGGGACAGTCGGTGACGATTACTTTGAGTTCATCGGCCTTTGACACCTTTGTCTATTTGCTGGATGCCAGTCGCAACACGCTGGCTTCAAACGATAACTTCAGCGGGACCAATTCGCAGGTCAGTTTTACACTCCCATCAACCGGCCTGTTTGGAATTGACGTGACCTCAGCCGTTTCGGGCGCCACCGGCCCCTACACCCTGGTCATCAGTGCTGGAGGTGGAACAAACGAAGACGGATGTGTGACGCCATACACCATCAATTTCGGTCAGACCGTGCGTCGAACGCTGGACGGTAGCTGCGTCTATTCCAACAATGAAAATCGGTTTGTGGATGTGTACCGGTTCAATGGCTCGGCTGGCCAGCAGGTGACGATTACGCACTCCTCAGCCGCCTTTGACGCCTATCTGTACCTGTACCTGCCAGGTACCTTGCTGGCTGAGGATGATGATTCCGCCGGCGGCACCAACGCCCGGATTGTCTATACCTTGCCATCCACTGGAACTTATTTCATTGATGCTACAGCTTTTAGCGATAACTCAACTGGAGACTATAGCCTGTCGTTGTCTGGCGGCAGCCTCAATCGCCTCGAATCAGTCACCGAACCCGTCAGGCTTGAATTTGGCCAAACGATAGTGGCCGGGCCATCTGGGAACGGAAATCTCTCCTCCACTCAGGAAGTTGATGGGTATCAGTTTTTGGGAACGGCAGGGCAGCAGGTCGCCATCACGCTTTTAACGCCAGGTTCCGGATTCTGGGTACATTTGATTGACCCATCTGGCAATCGGCTGGTGGAAAGTGCTATGGTGGGAAATCCCACATCTCATCTCACCCAAACACTTCAGTCCGGTGGATTCTACAAAATTGAAGTAATTTCGACTGGTGAAGCGCCGTCAGGTGGATATACACTGACCCTCGCACTTATCAGCAAACTTACTCAGCAAACGACAATTTCTTCCACTTCAGTCTTGAACCCAAAATTGCAGGTTTCCGGTATAAAAAACCAGGGATTGCCTGCAGGTTTTCCCACTGCTTTACCACGTGTGAAGTGTGTGGAATGTCCAGCAATGGACGGGGCTGAAGCCTTGCCACCGGCCCTGAAATCGGAAGGAATTCCCGCATTTCCCCTAATGATTGCGACACCAGCGATGCTCCGGCTCATCCCACCGAAGTCCGAGCATTCGCGACGAGATGTACCTGTACGAGGAGGCACAGTATGGCCAAACGGGCGTCAAACGAGCCCTGGGTTTTAGAACGACGGGCATTTTTGCAACTCGGTGCTGCCGGGTTGACTTCATTGCTGGTGGGATGGCCCAACCCAGCCAAAGCCGAAACTCTTTCCCGTCTCGCAACGGGAGTCCGAGCTGTAACCCCGCGCACTTCCGCGCGAAATTGTATTCTCGTCATGCTGCGTGGCGGTCCCAGCCACGTGGATATGTTCGATTTGAAAAAAGGGCGCTGGACGCCAAATGAGCTGGGCGTCGAGCGTCTGTCAAATGGGATTGACTGGCCCAGCGGCATTTTGCCGAGACTCAAAACGCAACTCAATAAATGCTCGATCATTCGTTCGCTCCAGCACTCAGAGGTTGTCCACGAACGGGCCGAGTACTTTGTTGAGACCGGGCGGCGGCTCAATCCAGGGCTGCGCAATGAAGTGCCGCATTTGGGCGCTGTCATTTCGCTCGAATCCGAAGCCCAACGTACCGCCCAGGATGTGTTCCCATCCTTTATGCTGTTTAACTATGGCTTTTCCTATTCCAACAACGGCTTTCTCTCCGCGACGCACGCGCCGTTCAACGTGTTTTACCCGGCGTATGGCATTCCAAACCTGGATCCGCCAGATGGACCGGAAAGCTTTAACCGCCGTCGGGCGGCACTCCAGTTTGTGGATGGCATTGGGAATCGGCCCACGGGTACTGCCTCGGAATCAGTTTCCATTTTTCAGGCGCAGGCCGAGAAAATGATGAAGGATTCCGCCACCAAAGCGGCCTTTACCGCCACGGCTTCGGATATTGAACGGTATGGCGACAACTATTTCGGCAGTTCGCTGGCAGTAGCCCGCAACGTTTTGGCGGCCAATCGGGGCACGCGCTATATCGAAGTTGACCATTATGGCTGGGATCACCACAACCTGATTTACAACAATGACAACCTGTATGGCCGAAGTCTCGAACTGGACATGGCCGTCAGTTCCTTGCTGGAAGATCTGGCTGCGACTCCGGGAAGTGCCAGTGGGAAGACCCTGCTTGACGAAACCCTGGTCATGGTGATGGGTGAATTTGGCCGAACGGTGGGTGATTTGAACCCGTCTTCGGGTCGAGATCATTACCCCTACGTCTTCAGCGGGTTGTTTGCGGGTGGCGGCGTCAAGGGGGGCCGCATCATCGGAGCAACCGACGAAACCGGTGGCGGTGTTCAGGATTTTGGTTGGTCTGTCAATCGCCCAATTCACATGCCGGATCTGGTCACCACCATGTTTTCCGTGCTGGGAATTGATTGGACCAAAACCATTGCCGATACACCTTCCGGGCGAATTTATCGCTATGCTGATCCAGAAGCCGTGGGCGATGACGCCAGCTTTGAAATCAGTCCGCTGTTTTGATGGGGAGGGGAAACAAAGATATGAAACGATTGGTGTTACTGTTATTTTGTTTTGCATTTACGGCAACCGTGGCCTACCCGGCGCTCAACACGGAGCCAACCAAAACCCATTCGGCGGCCTCCTCAACCAGCGTTCAGGTCCGAAATCGTGAACAAGCCCAAAAGGATGCCCGTCGCAAAGATCCACACGCGGGGCTTTCGATCCAGATTGATACCCTGGGCGAAGCCGAACGTGCCACCCGAGCCGTGACCGCCAAACTGCCGGTTCGTCCGCTTTCGGGACAAGCTCGCATTCCGAGTTCAATCCAGCCCGCGCCTGACATTTCACGCCATCTGATTGATCGTGAAATTTTCGGGGTGTTGTCTCAAAAGGGAATCAAACCGGCGGCACTGGCGACAGATGAAGAATTCTGCCGGCGCATCACGCTCGACCTGACCGGGCGCCAGCCCAAACCCGAACGGTTGCAGCAGTATGTGACCGATACCGACCCGAAGAAAAAAGACAAACTGATTACCGAACTGATGAACAGTCCGTTTTTTGTGGACCGGTGGGCGATGTGGTTTGGTGATTTAACCCGCAACTATGCCTTGACTGGACCGGCAAGTGATCGAAATGCCATGCACGAATTTCTGCGCCAGGCCGTTTCGACCAACAAGCCCGTCCGTGATGTGGCCACCGAGGTGATTTCCTATGAAGGCAAGGCTTCGGAAGGACCTGCCGGATTTTTGGTGCGCCCGATTTTCAATACTGAAATTGCCCAGGATGCCTTTGATGAAATGGCTGCCGAAACCATGCGGACATTTCTGGGGACACAGGCGGTCT
Organism: Acidobacteriota bacterium; assembly: GCA_016208495.1. Lineage (NCBI taxonomy): Bacteria > Pseudomonadati > Acidobacteriota > Acidobacteriota bacterium. The sequence goes on from JACQXX010000001.1 coordinate 10,707, forward strand.
GTGTTTCGTGTCACGATGGGGCCGGGCATCTGGAACAGGTCAATTTGTATTTTTCAACCCGTCAGCGGTCTCAATATTGGGGGTTGGCGGCGTTCTTTTCGCAGACCACATTTCGAACCAACACGGAACTGACCGAATTTACCCTGGGCACTGACCGTCGTGGGTCCTATGACGCCAATACCGATAACGGGATGCGTCCACCTCGATTTGGCGGACGGATTGAGCCGACGTTTGAACTTTTCCGGGATGGAAAACCAAATGCCGGTGAAGATCTGCGCAAAGCGGCGGCCCGGCTGATTACCTCGGATCGGCAATTTGCCCGAGCCTTTGTCAATCGGATATTTGCTCATTTCTTTACCGTTGGTCTGGTTGATCCGGTTGACGGATTTGACCTGGCCCGGCTTGACCCAAACAATCCACCACCGGCCCCGTGGGAATTACAACCGTCAAATCCGATTTTGCTTGAAGAACTGGCCAAATTCTTTGAGACCAAAAACTATGATTTACGGGCATTGATTACCCTGATGGTCACTTCAAAAGCCTATGCGTTGTCATCGCATTATGACGAAACGCAATGGAAACCTGAATATGCCCGGCTCTATGCCCGGAAGCTGGTTCGCCGGTTGCAGGCTGAAGAAGTGCTGGATGCCATGTGTGATGCCACCCAAAAACCGGCACTCTACCCGGCACGGGGCTACAGTCAGGGCTTTACCTCGACCATGTCGCTGCCAGGGGTGGATGAGCCAAGCTACCTCCGCAACGGTCCCCGACCGACCGATGATCCCTACACAGTGTATACATTCTTGAACTCGTTTGGCCGTGGAGATCGCAACACAACCCCGCGTACCAGCAATGGTTCGATTGTGCAGGCGCTGTCACTCTTTAACAGCGAAATGATCATCAATCGGATTGAAGACCGGTCCTCGCTGGCGAAATTGACGGAAGGTGCCCTTGATCGCAAGGAAATCACCGCGCAAGTCGCCATTGAACGGATTTACCTCAACACAATTGCTCGCAAACCAACGACTGAGGAAGTTGCAGCTCTGGTGGCTCCAGTGAATTCAAAGCAAATCACGCTGGAAGACCTTCAGTGGGCGCTTCTGAACCGGGTGGATTTTGTGTACAACTATTAGAAGAACCAGGGCTGAAAAATCCTCGGGCTCAGGGCTCGGGGCTGAAGAAAACGGGCTGAAGAACATGGATAAAACCACACTCTTCAGCCTGTTCTTTTTTCACCCCGTAATATCATTTTGGAATGAAACGCTCGTATTCGTGAACAATTAAATAACTCAAAGAAATGGAGTTGGTGAACTACTGACTACTGACTACTGACTACTAACTACTAACTGGTTTATCATTCTTCATTCTCAATTCTTCATTCAAAGGGGTGTTATGACTGCAAACTTTGATCAACCACTGGCTAAGCTGAAACAAAAAGTGCAAACGGCGAAAAACCTGAAAGAACCGTGGGAATACTTTTTTGATCATCTGGGTGAAAAAGACGAATTTCTGGCTGCCGGGAAGGAGATTCAACATCCTTTTTTAGAGTCGGTTTTAAAAGAAGTTGGGAAAGCCATTTTTCAAACTGACCCAAAACCAACCCAGACATTGTTGATCCAGGTAAATGGTCAGCCATTTATTCATGGTGCCAGTTGGATCTCAGGAAGATTATTCAATATTCTGTTTTTTTCGGATGCCCAGATTGGAATGATCACCGTCGCTTCCCCCTGGGATATGAAAAATGTGACGTTTGCCCGCTTTTCATGCACTGAAGTTGATGGCGAACAACGGCTACTGCTTGAACCCCTGACCAGTTCCTCCACACAGTAAAAAAACACCGTTTAGTTCCTGGTTCTGACCAAACCTCATGCCACAGCGACCGTTTGCCCAACATTTGATCATTTGCTTTTGGCTGGGGATTTGGGGACTGACGTGCCTTCCAGGAATGGTTGCCGCCGCTCAGCCAGCCTCACCACGTTCGGCGGTGGTGGAGAAACCGGACGGGTCAATCCTGGGTCATGCCCGCGAAGATTGGGTCTATCAACAGTTTACCGATCAAAACGGCCTCCCTCAAAATTCAGTCGAAGCCATTTGCGAGTGGAACCAGTATGTCTGGGTCGGTACTCAGGATGGAATTGCCTGTTACAATGGCCGACAGTGGCAGCGGGTTCAATTTCCGAAAAATCTTCTCTCCACATTTGTCTATGCCTTGCTCCCAGCCAGCGATAAAAGCCTGTGGGTTGGGTTAAATGGCGGCGGTGTTGCTCATTTTAAAAATGGGGAATGGGAACTTTTTTCAACCCAAACCGGGCATCTTCCCAGCAATTTTGTTCGCACCCTGTATGAAACCCAGTCACCGGATGGCACGTCAACCATTTGGGTGGGAACGGCTGGGAATGGCATCGTCCGCTATCATCAAGGCCAGTGGACTCCGATTGATATGCGCCCCTGGTTGCCGACCAACAATATCCGGTGTTTTTTGGAAACCGGGCAGGGTGACACCAGGAGGCTATGGGTTGGGTCGCTTGGCAGCGGATTGGCCTATCTGGAACAGGGGCAATGGCATCGCTTCGAACCCGCTGATGGAAAATTGCTTGATCCCACAGTGCATTGTTTGCTCGAAACCAGCCAGGCATCGAGTCCGAATCAGTTGTGGGTTGGGATGGAATCCGGTTTGGCCTGTGTGCAAAATGGTGTGATTCAAAAAGTTCCAATCCACTCATCAACCCGGCCTAACTCGCCAGTGATTGCCTTGAGGGAAACCCGCAATCATCGCGGCGAACCCCGATTATGGGCGGCGACTTTTAGTGGGGTTCATTGTCTGGTTCAAAATCAGTGGCAACAGGTAGGGAATATTGCCGATAACCGCCAGCAGGTCGCGATCAGTTTACTGGAAACAACTGGAATCAATGGGGAAAGCAGCATCTGGGTTGGCTTTAACAGTGCTGGTGTGTCGCGGATTCAGAAAAGTTCCTGGTCTAAATTTGGATTGGCCTGGAAGCCCGCAAATAACACCATCACCAGTTTGCTCGAAACAGTTGATGCGGATGGCACCCCAACTATCTGGATGGGCACCAACGGCAGCGGTCTGGTGCGATACCAACGTGGTGATTGGACGCTGTTTGATTCACAATCAGGCCAGTTACCGGATGATGTGGTTTTGTCGCTCCTGGAAACGGTTGAAGGGAATGGGTCAAAGACCCTGTGGGTTGGAACGCTACGCGGTGGGCTGGTGCGATTTCGAAATGGGCAATGGACGAAGATTCCTTCAACGGAAAACAGAATTACCTCGGGTCGGATATTCTGCATTTTAGAAACCAGAGACCCAGATGGCGCCCAGATACTCTGGTTTGGGACGCGCAATGGGCTCATTCGGTACAAAAATGATCAGTGGATGGCAATCGGAGACGACCAGAGCGCTCTTGCAACCAACTCAATTTATTGTTTGGCTGAAACCACATTTGGAGACGGTTCAAAAGCCATTTGGGCCGGCACGAATGTTGGATTGTTTCGACTCTATCAAGATCAATGGACCACGTTTGATAGTACCAGGGGGCTTCCAAATAATCAGGTGCGTGATGTTGAGCAAGTGCTGGATTCCGATGGAAAGCGATCACTGTGGATTGCCACTCGGGGCGGGGTCGCCACCCTTGAGCTGGAAGTACCAACCGCCGAGATTGTCCCGCTGGCCTCAACTGATGCTCCTCCGCTCGGCAATAATGTGGTGTATCGCATTCAGCAGGACGCTCAGCGGCGAATCTATCTTTCAACGTTGCGTGGAATCACGCGATTTTCCCCGCGAACTCCAACGCCTGAAAATCCATCTCCATTTTCTGCTTATACTTACACCACCGAAGACGGGCTGCCAAGTAATGAATGCAACGCTGGGGCTTCGATGATTGACCGGGCTGGGTGTTTATGGTTTGGAACCATCGGCGGCGCCACGTTCTTTGATCCCAGCCAGGAAATTCCTGATACGACTTCCAAGCCGCTCCGTCTGGAAACGGTGTTGATCAACGGGTCGCCGCTTTTCCGGGTGCAAGGGTTAGCCCAATCGGCCAGTGACTGGTACACAGGCCGTGAATTTGCCTACGATGAAAACAACATTGTCATTGAATACAGTCTCCTGAGTTATTTTCGCGAGCCGGATAGTCAGTATTGCACCCAGCTTGTCGGGTTACAGACGCGACCAACGTCCTGGACAACCGAAGCCAAAACTGTGTACACGACGCTGCCCCAAGGGTACTACCGGTTCAAGGTGTGGGGGCGCGATTATGCCGGGAACACCTCTGGGCCCGTGGAAATTAGTTTTACGATTCGCCCGGCGCCATGGGTAACCTGGTGGGCGTTTGTGCTCTATGCTGGCGTGATTGGTGGCCTTGGCTATAGTGGGTATCAGTGGCGAGTGTTTCGTTTCAGGCAGGCCAATGCCCAACTCGAAGCCAAAATTCGGGAACGAACCGCCGCCCTGGCCAGATCAGAGGCGCTGACCAAAGAAAAGGCCGATGAACTGGCTCGACTGGTGACCAAATTAAGTATTTCAGAGCAGCAGGCTCAGGACGCCAAAGAAGAAGCCCTCGTTCAGCGTCAGCAGGCACTGGAAGCCAGCAAAGCCAAAAGCCTGTTTCTGGCCAATATGAGCCACGAACTCCGCACCCCGCTCAATGCCATTTTGGGGTTTGTCCAGTTGCTCAACCGGGCACCTGGCCGTTCGGACGAGGATCGTGAATATCTGGGGATTATCATTCGCAGTGGCGAGCATTTGCTCAACCTGATCAACAACATCCTCTCGCTGTCAAAAATCGAAGCCGGTCAGATTGTCCTTGAAGAAAAAACATTTGATGTGCGGATGCTCTTGACCGAACTCGAAGGGCTCTTCCGGTTTCGTGCCCAATCAAAACACCTGCGATTTACCATTGAATTTCCGCCAGAACTCCCCAGGTTTGTGGCCGGTGATGAACGCAAATTGCGTCAGGTCTTGATCAATTTGCTTGGGAATGCCTTTAAATTTACCGAGCACGGCGAAGTCAAATTGAAGGTCATCCTTCATCAAGAATTGATTGCATTTGAAGTCTCCGACACGGGGGCGGGGATTGCCCCGGCGGAGATGGAGAAGATTTTTCAGCCGTTTACCCAAACCCAAAGTGGCTTGCAGGCTCAAGAAGGCACGGGTTTGGGACTGACCATCAGCCAGGATTTTGTCAAAGTGATGGGTGGGGAAATTACAGTTGAAAGCCAGCCTGGGCGTGGGGCGACCTTTCGGTTTTCGATCCGGTTGACACCCACGTCTGAGGCTCCCGCACTGGTCAGGCCAAAATCAGTGATTGGTTTGGCGCCTGGACACCTCGTTTTTCGGCTCCTGGTGGTTGATGATGTGGTCGAAAACCGACAGCTTTTAACCACCTTGCTCAAACAACTCGGCTTTGACGTCCAGGATGCCGCCAATGGCGCCGAAGCTCTGACCCTCTGGCACAACTGGCGTCCACACCTGGTGTGGATGGATATGCACATGCCGGTCATGGACGGGTTTGAAGCCACCCGGAAGATTCGCGCTACTGAGGCAACCGGAAAATCCAGTACTTCGGATTCAGTTTCGGATGTGCCTACCTGGGTTATCTCGATTTCAGCGAGTGCTTTTGATGCTGACCGGAAAGCGATTTTTGATGCTGGCTGCGATGACATTGTGATTAAACCGTTTTCAACGGATGTGATTGTTGAAAAACTCGTAAAATACCTTGGGGTTGAGTTTATCTATGAATCTGAATCCGAATTTAGCTCAGAAACACATCAATCTCCCAGCCAGCCTGGATCTCTGAAACAATCGGTCGCCAATCTTTCTCCCGAGCTACGCACCCAACTTTATGAAGCCGTACTTGGCTGCAACCGGGAAAGAGTTTATGGTGTGGCCGAACAAATTCACTCAGTTGACCCCACCCTCGCCCAGGAACTCCATCATCTAGCCCGGCAGTACCAGTTTGAAGAACTATTGACCTGGTTTGATTGATGAAAACAGGGTTCGGGGTTCGGGGTTCGGGGTTCCGGGTTCCGGGTTCCGGGTTCCGGGTCTTCGGATTTTTGTCCTTTTCGCCCCTTTCGTCCTTTTTGTCCTTCTTTCAACTCCCAATTCTCAAACCCGGAACCCGGAACCCTGGTTTTCAAACCCTGAACCCCAAACCCTGAACCCTGATTTTCCCTAATTCCTATGCCGCAAGCTGATATTCTGGTCGTTGACGACAACCCAACCAACCTCGATTTGTTATCTGGTCTGTTGCAGGACCATCACTTTCATGTGCGTGCCGTGACTTCGGGGCGGCTGGCACTCACGGTTGCCCGAACCTTCAAACCAGCTCTGATTTTGCTGGATATCAACATGCCGCAGATGAACGGGTTTGAAGTCTGTACCCAGCTCAAAGCCGACCCGGCCACCTGTGATATTCCCGTTATTTTTATCAGCGCGCTGGATGAAACCATTGATAAGGTACGGGCTTTTGAAGTCGGTGGCGTTGACTATGTGACCAAACCCTTTCAAATTGAGGAAGTTCTGGCCCGTGTCAACAGTCAGCTTCGGATTGCCCGGTTGCAACACGAGTTAATCGAAAAAAATGTTGCCTTGACCCAGGCCAACGCTGACCTCTCTGCTTCACGTCAGGAACTGGCCGAAGCAAACATTCAACTCCGGGAAATGGCCGAAATCAAAGCCAACTTTACCGCCATGTTGGTGCACGACCTCAAGTCCCCGCTCAGCGTGGTGAAGGCAACGCTCGATTTTTTATCCATTGATGGGGACGTTGTGGCTGGGCCCTATGGAGCGTTGGTGCATGCCAGCGTCAAAACCATCTCAAAGATCCTGGCCATGATTGGGGAACTCCTCGAAGTCTTTCGCACCGACTCGAAAGAAATTCATCTGCGCCGTGAATCAGTCAAGTTCACTGAATTTTTAAAAGAATTTCTTGAAAATACCAAAATTGCTGCTCAGTCTGAGAATCTGGTCCTGGAAACCACAATTCACCCAGCCCTCCCTGAGATGGCAATTGATGCTGGAAAGCTAGAACGGGCCCTTTCAAACTTGCTCTCAAACGCGATCAAATTTACCCCGGCTGGCGGCACGATTTCAGTTGAAGCCAGTGAAGTCATGCACATGCACTCTGGCGTCGGTCGAACTGCCGTGCTGATCCGCATTTCCGATACCGGGGAAGGGATTGAATCTGATGTATTGCCGATCATTTTCGACCCGTATCGGCAGGGGCAATCCGGAAAAGGACGTCTCGGGGTTGGGCTTGGATTGGCGATTGTCAAACGCATCGTCGAAGCCCACGGCGGCACCATTTCCGCCACCAGCCAGCCTGGACAGGGAACAACCTTTACGCTTTTGCTGCCCGTTGAGTGACAGGGTGACAGGGTGACAAGGTGACAGGGTGACAGGGTGACAAGGTGACAGGGTGACAAGGTGACAGGGTGACAAGGTGACAGGGTGACAGGGTGACAGGGTGACAGGGTGACAGGGTGACAAGTCTTCAGCCCCAAGCCTCGCTTTCTCACAGCCACTTCTTACGTCTGAAAAAGACCAGCATGGCGAGGGCAATCGCGATCATCAGAAGCCACAAAAACGGGTAAAACCAGGTCATTTTGAGTTCGGGCATGTAGTCGAAATTCATTCCATAAATGCCGGCGATAAAGGTGAGCGGCATAAAGATGGTTGAGAGCACCGTGAGTACTCGCATGGCTTCATTCATTCGATTTGAAGCCACCGAGAGATAGGCTTCGGCGACACCACTGGCAAAGTCGGTCAGGATGATGGCGGCTTCCTCAATCCGGACGGCGTGGTCATAGACGTCACGAAAATAAATGGCGGTTCGTGGCTGGATGTAGGGAAGGTCTTCGCGGCGACTCAGGCGTGAGAGCATTTCGCGTTGTGGACTGATCAATCGCCGCAGGTTCAATAATTCGCGTTTGAGCTTGAGGATTTGGGACAGTTGGACTGGTTTGGGATCGGCAAAGATTTCATCTTCAATGAGTTCGACTTCATCTTCAAGTTGTTCCAAAACCGGAAAAACACCATCAATCAGACGGTCCACAATGCCGTGTAGAATCTGATCCAGATGCTGTTCGTACGCCAGATTCCGAGTATCAACAAATTTGGCCATTTCAACCACGGCTGGAACCTGTTTGTCATGAATGGTCACCAGAAAATCTTTTCCAAGGTAGACGGCCAGTTTCATGGTGCTGCAGTATTCACGCGTGTGGCGCTCTGGCGTGTAACACATATCATATTCATCGGTTACCGGAGAAACGCTCCGAAAGACCAGAAACAGATAGTCGTCAAATTCATCAATTTTGGGCTGGTGGTGTGGTGAAACCGTGTCGTCCACGGTCAGTGGGTGAAACTCACATATATCAACCAGTTGTTTGAGGTCGGCCTCGATTGGGTATTCGATATCAACCCAAATTGGGAACTCATGGCGTCTCGGCCAATGGTATGCAAGATCGAATTTGGATTGGAGCACAAGTCCCGCGTTGCCGTGGTAGGTTCGAATTGAAATCATGTGAAGGTGAAATGACTGAGCGGTTGGAAACAAAAGGGCGCGGTGACTGACTGGCCGCGCCCTGATGTTGAATGGATATCCTGATGAATTGATGGAGCGGTTCAAACTGTTTCAGGATCAACTCCAAGTTCGAGCAGTTTCTGCTTGAATCGTTGAGTGATCAGTCGTTCCTGTTCAATCTGGGAGAGTGCTTGTTGAGCCCGTTGCGCTTCAGCTTCAGCTCGTTGGTGCTCAGCTTCAGCCCGAGCTTCAAGTTCGGCAAAGGTCTCAAAACGCCGTCCATCTGGACGAAAGATCATCAGAGTTTCAGGCGTTCGTTCAAACCGAATGCTCAGTCGTGGACTGGTCCAGGTGTCAATTCCTGGAATAGCCGTCAGGCCCTTTTCAGAGCGAATCCACCCGAAAAGGTCGTTTTTCTCAGGATCATAGAGGTAATACTCTTCAACGCCATGTTCATTATAAAAAAGCTCTTTTTTGGTCATTTCCGAGGCAGTGTTCCCCGGTGAAAGAATTTCAAACACGACCTGTGGCGCAATATGTCCTTCCTGCCATTGCAGATACGAGCGGCGATGACCTTTAGGGCGACCAATGGCCACCATCACATCAGGCGCCTGAGTAATTTTTGGTTTTCCTTCAACCGGGTACCACAACAGGTCCCCAGCCACAAAATCATTGGGGAGCACGGCATCTAACCCGCCTTTAATCATCACAATCCATTCATACTGGAGTGTATTTTCAGCCATTGGTTTTCCATCGCTTTCTGGATAAACAATGTCAACCAGGTTATCCGTTACAAAGATTGCTGACATAGCATTCTCCTTGGGTTTTTACTGTGGGTTATGATTGGCGTGGCTCGAAGGAAACAACCCCAACTATAAGCTGAAAAAGATAGTTTGTGCAATTTTTCAGTCAGGATTCCAAACACTATGAAAAAACCCCACCGTGGCAGGTGGGGTTTTGGCACGAAACACAGCACAACTGAGAAAAGCTGAAACAAGGCTATTTCTGAAATGGCGTTTCCAGTGTGTCGGCAAAAACATTGACTTCCCAGGCAAAGCGTCCGGGATCTTTACGGGGCTCGGCGGCATATCCCACCGGAATCACCACGGCAATCGCCAGATTGGGATTGTCTGCGGCGCCAATCGCCGCTTTGACTTTGTCTTCAACCCAGCCGTTCATATAGCAGGTTGACAGTCCAAGACTTTCTGCCGCCAGTACCAGATGCGTGGCCGCAATCATGGCGTCTTTGATGGCGTATTCACGCTGTTTGTCGCCAAGTGCCTGCTGAAATTGGGGAATGGCCTTCTTGAAATAGCCGACCGTGCCTTCATTCCAGGCCCCGGCGGCCAGTGCCTGCTCGAAAATTGGTGTCAGATCCTGGTTGCCGGCGTCGGCGTCAGCGGCAAACACAAACGTGACTGGTGCCTGCTTAATCTGGGTCTGTCCCCAGGCAGCTTCGCAGAGTTCGGCTTTTTTGGCTTCGTCACGGACGACGATGATGCGCCAGTCCTGCAAATTCCAGCTACTTGGGGCCGCGACAGTCAGTTCAATGAGTTGATGGAGTAATTCATCCGAAATCGGATCTGATTTGAAGTTTTTAATTGAGCGGCGCTGCAAAATCGCCGTCGGCACGTCCAGTGGTTGAACGGCCTTGTGTTCGGGAGTACTCATGGTTGTTTGAAATCCTTTCTGATTTAGGGCTGAGAAAACCAGGGCTTAGGGCTTGGGGCTGAAGACTCGCAAGTTCGGGGCTGAGAAAGCCAGGGCTAAGGGCTGAGGGCAAAAACCCAATTGAATTCAAATGATTTGTATACCCTTAGCCCCAAGCCCCAAGCCCAATGTTTTCAGCCCTCGGCCCTCAGCCCAAGGGTTTTTCAGCCCCAGATTATTGAGCCATCACCCACTCAACCAGGGTTCGGACCGAAAACCCGCTGGGGCCCTTGGCAAGGTAGGGTTTGGTTGATTGGTTCCAGCCCACTCCGGCGATATCGAGATGCACCCAGGGGGTATCACCGGCAAATTCTTTCAAAAAGTAAGCGGCGGTGATGCTGCCAGCATATTTTCCGCCAATGTTTTTCAGGTCGGCGATGTCGCTCTTGATCAACTCGCCATATTCAGCATCCATCGGCAGTTGCCAGAATTTTTCGTCCGCATTTTTTCCAGCCGCCAGGACCTGATCAGCGAGTTCCTGGTTTGAAGTGAACAGCCCGCAATACACTGTTCCCAGCGCGACTGAAATCGCACCAGTCAGCGTGGCCAGATCAACCATTTTTTGAGCGCCGAGGTGTCGGGCATAGGCCAGGGCATCAGCCAGAATCAGGCGACCTTCGGCATCGGTATTGAGGACTTCGATGGTTTTGCCGGCCATTGAGGTCAGCACATCACCAGGCTTGAGTGCCCGACCTGACGGGAGGTTTTCCGAAGAGGGCACAATCCCAAACACTTTCACCCGTGGTTTAAGCTGGGCAATGGCGCGCATCGCACCAATGACCGAAGCCCCACCGGCCATGTCGTATTTCATTTTCTCCATGCCTTCAGAGGTTTTTAACGACAACCCGCCAGCGTCAAAGGTTAATCCTTTTCCAATGAGCGCAATGGTTTGTGTGCCTTCTTCAGCCGTTTCCGGCGTGTAGGTCAGCACGATCATTTTGGCTTCTTCATCCGAGCCGCGTGACACGCCGAGCAGCGCACCCATGCCGAATTCGGCCATCCGGGCTTCATCCAGAATATCAACTCCCAGGCCATACTGAGCCGCGACCTGTTCGGCATGTTCAGCCAGTTTTCGGGGAGGAAGCTGCATACCGGGTTCATTGACCAGCATGCGGGTGAAGTTGGTGGCTTCGCCGACAATGTTCCCAATTGCCAATCCCTGTTCAGCCGCAGATAGTTCGGCTTCAGAGGTATTCACACTGATTTGGGTGACGGTTTGCTCGGCTTTGCCTTCTGTTTTGTATGTGTCGGGCTCATACAAACCAATCAAGGCACCTTCGGCGATGGATTTTCCAAACGCCTGGAGATCGAGCCCTCCGCGTTTGACAAAGGCAATTGATGTTGCCCCCTTTTTGCGGGCAATGCGGGCAGCGGTACCAGCCAGGTTGCGAGCAGCACGGGTGGCAAATTTTTCCTCAGTGCCAGCACCAACCAGCAGCAAGCGACGGGTTTTCAGTCCGGTGGCAACGTGCACATAGGCGGTATCACTTGATTTGCCCCGCATTTCGTCCGTCCCGACAATAGTGGAAATCAAGCCGTTGGTGAGTTCATCCAACGATTTGAGCACATCGCTTTCGAGCGATTCATTTTCAAAAACCGGAATGACCACGACGTCAGCGGCCAATTCCGAAAGTGGTCCATCCTGCACCTTAAAATCCATGAAGTTGTCTCCGTTCTACCTGAGATTGCTTTGCAAAAAAATTATTGTTCCGTAGTCGTTGTGAGTTGAGCCTGAACTTTTTTCGGAAGCTTGGAAAAGGTCCGAGTATACGCTTGCTGTAAATACTCTTTTAATTCAAATGAGGGAAGGGCGGAAAGTTTCTGGAGCAACACCCAGTGATACCGGGCCGAATAGGGTGCGGGGATGATGTTGGCCTGTTCAGTGAGGGTGTAAAAATCATCCGGAGAACAGGGAAACGAAAGCCCCAGATTATCCAAATCCAGAATGGCAAACATCTTTCCCCCAACCTTAAAGACCAGATGGTTTCCCCACTGCAGACTCTCGGTCGCATGCGGGAAGGCCAGACAATATTCACGAAGTACTTCAGCGTCCATAGATCAAACCAGTCAGTAGTCAGTAGTCAGTAGTCAGTAGTCAGTAGTCAGTGGTCAGTGGTCAGTAGTCAGTAGTCAGTGGTCAGTAGTCAGTGGTCAGTGGTCAGTAGTCAGTAGTCAGTGGTCAGTAGTCAGTAGTCAGTAGTATTTTTGAATCAATATGTTCAAGCTCCAAACTCGAAGTTTTCAGCCCCGAGTTTGCGAGTTTTTCAGCCCTCAGCCCGTCGTCTTCAGCCCCAAGCCCTGGTCTTTATCTCCGCTCCTTCATCATGGCGCGGGTTTCACGTTCAACCGTGCGCTTCTGCTCGGTTTCCCGTTTGTCATAGAGCTTTTTGCCCTTGGCAACCCCGATTTCAACCTTCACCCGGCCATTTTTGAAATAGAGTTTGGTGGGCACCAGCGTCAATCCCTTTTCCTGGATAAAGTTGAAGAGCTTGCGAAGTTCAGCCTTATGCAACAAGAGCTTGCGAGATCTGAGCGGATCGTGGTTCTGGCGATTTCCGTGACTATAGGGACTGATGTGGGCATTGAGCAACCAGCCTTCGCCGTCCTTGACCATGGCATAGGCATCCTTGAGGTTGATGCGTCCTTCCCGGAGCGACTTGACCTCAGTGCCAACCAGTTGCAGCCCGGCTTCAAAGGTTTCCAGGATGTGAAAGTTGTAAAAGGCTTCCCGGTTGGTGGCAATCAGTTTAAAACCAGGAATTGGGGAGCTTTTGTTAGCCATAGGAATAAAGTTCGGAGATTCTGATGAGTCAGTAGTTGATAAGTCAGTAGTCAGTAGTCAGTAGTCAGTAGATAAAACCCGGATCGTTGAATCCGTGGAATTCTTGAAAAGAATTGTTCCTAACTGACTCAAATAGAATCAAATTCACTTGATACAAGTCCTCAAATCCCAACACTCGACTACTGACTACTGACTACTGACTACTGACTACTGACTAAAATCAAAACTCACGTTTCAGTGGCCGGCCCAGAATATCAGCCAGGGCGTCAGTTGCCTTGCGGTTTTCATAGAGCGCCTGATAGACGCCACGGGTAATCGGCATATCTACATTGTTCAGTTTTGAGAGTTCATAGACCGCTTTGGCGGTTTTGACCCCTTCGGCCACGGAATTCATTTCACCCAGAACATCGCTCAATGCTCGTCCCCGGCCAAGCTCAAACCCCACGTGGCGATTGCGTGAAAGACCGCCGGTGCAGGTGAGGAACAAATCGCCCACGCCAGCCAGTCCAGAGAGCGTTTCAACCCGCCCGCCTTGAGCAATGGCCAGCCGGGTAATCTCAGCCAGTCCGCGGGTAATCACGGCCACCAGCGTGTTGTGTCCAAATCCCATGCCGGTGACGGCTCCGGCGGCAATTGCAATCACGTTTTTGACGGCGGCGCCGATTTCCACACCAACCATATCGAGATTGGAGTATAGCCGGAAATTTGGGTTGCTGAGTTCAGCCTGGATATATTCGCTCCAGCGTTGAGTGGTCGAAGCCGCGACCACTGCGGTTGGATCGCCTTTAGCCACTTCCTGGGCAAAGCTGGGACCAGACAGAGTCACGATACGCGGTTCAAAATCTTCACTCAACACATCGGAAATTACCTGTGACATCCGCTTGAGTGTGTCGCCCTCAATGCCTTTTGTGCCGTTGACAAACACCATTTGGGGTTTCAGAAATGGCCGCATTCTTTCGTAGGTGGACCGGGTAACGTGTGATGGAACTACGGTCAACACAATGTTTGCCCCATCGAGTGCCTCTGCCAGATCCGACGTTGGTTTTAGATTGTCCGGGAAGGTAAATCCAGGCAAATAAGTGGCATTCATTCGGTCCTGGGTCATTTGCTCGGCGTGTTCAGCCCGATGAGACCAGAGTCGAACGTCCCGCACGGGTCTTCCTGTCGGGGCATATCGAGCGGTGCTGAGTGCCAGAGCCGTTCCAAAACTGCCAGCGCCAATGACGGCAATGTGTTCTGCAGATTTCATAAAAGCGAAGTAGCGAAGTCGTGAAGTCGTGAAGTAGCGAAGTCGTGAAGTCGTGAAGTAGCGAAGTCGTGAAGTCGTGAAGTCGTGAAGTAGCGAAATAGTGAAGTCGTGAAGTGCTTCAGCCTTGATTCCCAGTCCTGGTCTGTCAACCCCAAAATTCTTTGTCTTCCACGACTTCGCTATTTCACTTTCTTTTCTACTTCACTATTTCGCTATTCGCTACTCGCCACTTGGCTATTCACGACTTCGCTATTTTGCTTTTTGAATGAACTTTCGGTGCCAGAAAGCAGCCGCCGAATATTTTCGTGGTGTTTGGAGATAATCAGCAGGCCAATCCCCAATCCCCACAAGAGTTTAGGTACCCAAATCGCAGCCGGTTTCCCGGCCAGAACTCCTTCAAAGGCCCAAATCGCAACTGGCAGCAGACCGGTGGCCACAACTGACCCGAGTGAGACAGTTCGGGTGATGGAAAAGATCAATCCCCAGACAGCAAACACGGCCAGGGTTGGAAGCGGTGCCAGGAGCAGAAAGACGCCGACCCCAGTGGCCACGCCCTTGCCACCCTGGAATTTCAAGAAAATGGGAAACATGTGACCGAGAATGGCCACCGCGCCTGCGCTCCCCATGACGTGAACATTCTGTCCGCTGAGCTGGCCAGCCAGATACACCGCCAGCATGCCTTTTCCGACGTCCAGCACATAGGTCATCAGGCCGGCTTTCACACCAGCTTTGCGGGTGACATTGGTGGCGCCGGTACTTCCCGAGCCAATATTGCGAACATCATCCTGGGTCAATAAGCGGACGATCAGGTACCCCGAAGGGAATGATCCCAAAAGGTATGCGAGAAAAAGAATGCCGGACCAGAAAACAAAGGACATAGCGATTTGGTCAGAGAGACATGTGCCAGGAATCAGAGGTGGAACCGGTGACTGGTCCCTGGTGACGAAGATCCAATCCCGGTGAAGAGAAGCCCAGAACCAGGAAATTGAGGTGAATACTTGCCTGTAAACACAATGGGGCGCAATATAACAACCACCTTCGGTGAGCACAAGTTGTTACCAATTATGAATTATGAATTATGAATTATGACCAAGCCTCTGGTTCAATCAATAAGGGGCAGTTCAGGATTCAGAATTCACCCCGTATAATTTGTCTACCTGTCCTTTGAGCAGCACGCCTTTATCCTGATCGAGATGCTCCACCCCGCTGCTTTCAAATCCAAATCATTCAATCAAGGATTCAGACCTTGGCCAAGCGACGTCATTTAAACCGATTTCGTTCACACTCACAGACGCGTTCCTTCGTGAAACCGGGGCAGATAGCTGCTCACGTGCGGGTTGCCCGGCAGGAAGCCTCCCGGCTGGCTGAAGGGTTGGCGCATCGGTCCAGCGAGGTGGCGATAAAAGAGGCTGAAGTAGCGGCCTTGCAAGATCAGCTTTTGATCGTGCGGGCACAACTCGAAGCGCAATCGGCGCTCTATTATTCTTCCCTGGACCACCTCAAAACCATGGAGCAGGCCCTGGCAAAAACCCAGCAGCACGTATTCCTGGCGGAACAAAAAGCGGCGCAGGCAGCCCAGTCCAAAAATCTTTTTCTGGCCAACATGAGCCACGAACTCCGCACGCCGCTCAATGCCATTCTTGGGTTTCTCCAATTGCTTGAACGGGATGCAACCTTAACGGCAGACCAGCGAAAATACCTGAGCACGATGGAACGCAGTGGTGAAAATCTGCTCGGACTCATCAATGACATCCTCGCCATTGCCAAGCTGGAATCTGGACAGGTTCCGCTTCAGGAAACCACCTTTAACCTGCACACCCTGCTGTTGACGCTGGAGGAAATGTTTCGCACCCGGGCCAACGAAACCAGAGTTACCTTGATTTTTGAACTGGATCCGGAGCTTCCCCGCTGGGTGTGGGGCGATGAAGGCAAGTTGCGCCAGATTTTGATGAATGTGCTTGGCAATGCCTTTAAGTTTACTGAGGCCGGGTGTGTTGCCCTTCGTGCCAGATGGCAGGATGGGCAGGTGGTCTTTACGGTTGAAGATACTGGAAGTGGGATTGATAAACACGAAATTGATGAGTTGTTTCAACCATTTGTCCAGACCACAAGTGGCCGAGAGATCAAAGAAGGGTTGGGCCTGGGATTGCTCATTTGCCGCAATTATGTCCGGCTGATGGGCGGAGACATTTCAATTACCAGCCAGCGGGGACAGGGAACCCGGGTTTGCTTTCAGGTTCGATTACTGGTGGCACTGGGCACATCGCTCCAGCTTCCTGAGCGTCGCGTTGTGGCCTTGGAGCCAGATCAACCCCGGTACCGAATTCTGGTGGTGGATGATAAATGGGAAGATCGAACCCTGCTGGCGCGACTCCTGACCCTGGTCGGTTTTGACGTCCAGGAAGCTGGAAGCGGCGAAGAGGCTGTTTCCTGCTGGAGGACCTGGTCACCGCATTTGATCTGGATGGATTTGGTGATGCCCGGAACCGATGGATTTTCAGCCACTCAGATTATTCGGCATACCGAATTTGCCCTCCTCAACGACCGGACCCAGCCACTCCGGTTTCGCACCACCATCATTGGGATTTCAGCCAATTCGGCGGAAGGTGATCGCAAAGCCGCCTTTGATTCAGGCTGTGATGACTTTGTGGCCAAACCGTTTCGGGAAGACACCATTTTTGAAAAGATGATCGGATATTTAGGTGTCCGGTATGTCTATGAAAATCAACCGGTTGAATTTGAATGCCCTGAAACCTGGGAAGAAATTGACGTTCAAAAAGCCCTGCGCCAGATTTCACTCATTGACACTGAATTGCTCGATCAATTGAGGCAGGCAGCGATTGATGGTGATATTGCGAACGCACAAACTGCCTGCAATCTCATTGCCGGCCAGAACACGGTCTTAGGAACTCATCTCAAGGATATGGTCCGGCTCTTTCAATTTGATGAAATTCTGACCATCCTTGGCGGCGAAGATGACAAGGTGACAAGGTGACAAGGTGACAGGGTGACAAGGTGACAAGGTGACAAGGTGACAAGGTGACAACGTGACAGGATGACAAAGTAAGCGCCAGGATAAGGATTTCAGGCCCGCAGGGTCGTTGTGTGATAGCCGTGGTGCGCAGCCCACGGTCTTATCGGATGACAAGGTGACAAGGGATTTTTTTTCATCCCTCATCCCTCATCCCTCATCCCTCATCCCTCATCCCTCATCCCTCATCCCTCATCCCTCATCCCTCATCTCTCATCCCTTAGTTTCGGCCCGGAACCCCGACATAATTCATAATTCATAATTCATAATTCTCATGATTTCAGCTCACGAGAACCAGTCCACTCTCAGAGTTTCGGTCGTGGTGCCGGTTCGCAACGGAGGCGATGTCTTCCGCCAGTGTTTGCTTGCACTTCGTCAGGCACAGCCTCCTGCCGATGAACTGATTGTCGTGACTGATGGTGATACTCAGGCGTCAGGTGATCTCGCACAATCATTTGGGGCCACGGTCTTTACGACACCAGAACCTTCTGGCCCAGCCGCCGCGCGGAACCTGGGCGCTGGCCAGGCGAGCGGAGACATCGTGTTTTTTGTGGATGCGGATGTGATGCTCCATCCAGATGCGATTGGACGGGTTCGCACGACGTTTGATCAGTTTCCGGAAGTTGTCGCGGTGTTTGGTTCCTATGACACGCAGCCCGGCGCTCCCAATTTTCTGTCCCAATATCGAAATCTGCTCCATCACTATGTCCACCAGACCGCCCGGGAAGAAGCTTCAACGTTCTGGAGTGGCTGCGGGGCGATTCGCCGGTCAGTGTTTTTGGAAGTCGGTGGTTTTGACGCCCAAACCTATCGCACTCCCTGTGTTGAAGATATCGCACTCGGCTATCATTTGCGGGCGAAAGGGCTTCACATTCGACTTGATAAACAACTGCAATGCAAGCACTTAAAAGAATGGCGCATCTGGTCCATGGTGAAAGCCGATTTCTGGTATCGGGCCGTGCCCTGGACGCTGCTTATTTTGCGCTCCAACGGGTTTGTCAACGATCTGAATGTTCAGACTTCCAGCCGGTTGTGCGTGGCGCTGACGTTTTTGTTGATTTTCAGTGCTGGCAGCGGCTGGTGGTGGCCGGTGATGTGGGCTGTGACAATGGTTTGTGCTCTGGTGCTTTTCGTGGTAAACAGAGAATTGTATCGGTTTTATTACCACTTGCGCGGACTCCCGTTCACCCTCCTTGCTGTTTTCTGGCACTGGTTGTACTTTTTTTATAGTGGACTTGCCTTCATCTTCGGATGTATGCTCCACCACTTCAGTCTGTCCAAGCCCTCACTTTGATTTTCACCCTGCCGCCCCTGCGCGGTCATTTTTTTCAAGAAAGACTCAATAAACCGGAATGACCGATCATTTCCCAACTGTCATTATTGGTGCCGGACCGGCGGGACTTACGGCGGCGTATGAACTTGTCCGTAACGGAATGCGGCCATTGGTTTTAGAACAAGGCACGCAGGTAGGCGGTATTGCCCGGACCGAAGTCTATAAAGGATATCGGTTTGATATCGGCGGCCATCGGTTTTACACCAAGGTCAAAGAGGTCGAAGATTTGTGGCGCGAGATGATGGGTGATGACTTTATCAAAGTGCCCCGACTGTCGCGGATTTACTACAAGGGCCGGTTTTATCAATACCCACTCAGTTTTCTGAACACGCTGACCAATCTTGGGTTGACCGAGAGCTTTCTGGTGTTGATGAGTTACTGCAAAGCCCGGATTGTTCCGCACCGGGATGAACAGACCTTTGAGGAATGGGTGACCAATCGGTTTGGTTCGCGGCTTTATCGCACGTTCTTTCAAGCCTACACGGAAAAAGTCTGGGGTATTCCCTGTAATAAAATCCAGGCAGAGTGGGCAGCCCAACGGATTCAAAATCTGTCGCTGGTCAAAGCCGTGGCCAACGCGCTTTTTGGTTCAAATGGTGTGAAGTCGCTCATCAATGAGTTTGACTATCCACGACTCGGACCCGGGCAGATGTGGGAGCGATTCCAGCAGGCGGTGGAAGATCGCGGCGGCGCCGTTCATCTCAACACGACGATTGTGCGCCTCAATTATGAAGGGAATCGGGTGACCAGTGTGATTGCGCGGCGCGATGGTCAGGAATTTGAAATTGCCGCTCCCCACTTTATTTCCAGCATGCCGATCAACAAGCTGGTGCTCCATATGAATCCTCAACCGCCGGAAGCGGTGGTAAAGGCAGCCCAAAGCTTGAGTTATCGAGCCTTTGTCCTGGTTGGCCTGATCGTCAGGCGTGAAAACCTGTTTCCGGACAACTGGATTTACATTCATAGCCCGGAACTCAGTGTTGGTCGGATTCAAAATTTTGGGAACTGGAGCGCCGCCATGGTGCCCGAACCAGGGAAGAGCTGCCTGGGGCTCGAATATTTTTGCAATGCCGGCGACGATTTGTGGAAAACCCCGGATCAAGAACTGATTCGGTTGGCTGAGAAAGAATTGATCGAGCTGGGACTGGCGCGAGAAGGCGATGTTGAGGACGGCGTTGTGATTCGCCAGCCGAAAGCCTATCCGGTATATGACAGTGAATATCGCGGCCACCTGGAAGTCATCAAATCATTTCTGGACCAGTTTACCAATCTGCAAACGGTTGGACGCAATGGCATGCATCGGTACAACAACCAGGATCATTCGATGTTGACCGGTATGCTGGCCGTGAAAAACATCATGGGTGAGAAGCACGATCTGTGGGACGTCAACACCGAACGATCCTACTATGAAGAATTTACCACCACCGATGCTCCCAAGCCCGCCAGTGCGCACCTGCACAGCACAGGAGTGATTCCTCAACTCCACGAGGCCGAATAGCGATAGATCTTCAGACAAGGAAACAGTTCAGAGTAACGCCTTCAGGCGTGAGGTGTGACGAGTGGGATGGAAGAAAATTCCTCTCGTCTAAAGACGATACTCTGAACCTTTTTCTGAAAAGCCACACTTCACTATTTCATTCCTTCGTTCTTCTTTCATGCGCTTCCGCTTCACTGAGTTTGCCTTGTTTTCGCAGGATTTTGCTCAACAGCAGGTGGGCGCCAGGGGAATCCGGGTTTTGTCTGAGTACTGTTTGGACTTCGGCTTCAGCTTCCGCGATTTTTTCAATGCCAAGCAGGAGATTGGCCAGACTCAGCCGGGCGGCGGCAAAATCAGGTCGCAATTCAAGTGCGGTCTGGTACTGGGTAATGGCTGAGGCGAGATATTGCGCTGAATGGTGTTGCCCGGCCAGGAGCGTGTAGATGTCACCAAGATGAAAATATCCTTCGACCCAGTCTGGTTTGATTTCAACACCTTTTTGAAAATAGACCAGTGCTTCGGCAGGTTTGCCTTGCAATAAATAGCCGGCCCCCAGATTACGATAGGGTTCGTACTGGTCAGGTCTGAGTTCAATTGCTTCAAGGTAGAGCGGGAAAGCCTGATCGAATTTTTGTTGGGTGTAATACACATTCGCCAGATTGAAAATGGCTTCGTAAAAGCGTGGCTTTAAACGACGTGCCTCGTGAAATGCTGCAATGGCCTGATCGAAATTCCCCAGTTTGAAGCAGGCCAGCCCCAGGTTGGCATAGCCGTCGGCATATTTCGGCAGGAGTTTTGTGGTTTGCATTAAATGCTCGATAGCCTGGGTGAGATGGGCCGGGTCTTTGGTCTGTTCAAAGAATTCAAGCTGAACCAGCCCCATATTTTGATGGGCTGCGCCGTATCGCGGTGTCTTCTGTAGTGTCTGGGTGAGCAGGAGCTGGGCTTCGCCAGGTTTATGCTGTTTCAAGAGCGATTTCCCCAGGCTATTCAGTCCAAAATCACTATTTGGCGACAGCCGGACAACTTCGCGAAAGTGTTTTTCGGCCAGTGAGTAGTCACCACAGTCCATCAATAATCGGCCTAAATTGTGATGGATGACCAGATTATCCTGAGTGACCGCCAGGGTATGTTCAAAGATGGTGCGCGTCGTGCGCCAGTGGCCAACTTGATTCCAGGTCAGCACCAGACAGGCAAGCCCCACGACCGCGCTGATTGGCGGTGCCCAGGATTCACGGCCAGTTTTGTTCAACCAGTCTGCCAACCACCAGACCATCATCACCAGCAATCCCAGCGTTGAAACATAGGTATACCGGTCAGCCAGGAGCAGATGGGAAACTGGAAACAGCGTCCCCAGATACCAGAACCATCCCACCACCAGATAGGGCATCGAGCGCATATTTCGAAGCCCATACACTGTGATGACCACGAGCAGAAGCACCACAAACCCGAGCCAGAGATATGAGTATTTCTGCTCCAACGGGTAATACATTCCCAACTGAACCGGAAAAAACAGTTTGAATAGATAAACGGCATATGCGCTTAATCGAACACTCACTGGATTAAAGGATCCAGGGGCAAGTGGCCCGAGTGGTTCGGTATCAGGCATCGTTGCCATTACCGCAGGTGCCATACCACGGGTGGCCCTGAGTTGCATGACAAGTGAAATTGAAATCAATATAAAGAAGGGAATTTTTTCGATTCCAAGTCTGATGGCTCTCATTACAAATAGTTTGATCGAATGCGTATCAGCCGTTGAAAACCGGTTGAGCGGCCAGTAATCAAGCAGGAGCAGGGCAAACGGGAGCGTGATAAGCATTGATTTGGCCAGTAACCCAAGTGCCAGCCACAGGCAAACCAGTAGATACCGTTTCCAGGAAAAGGGCAACTGCGCATAGCCAGCATAGGCCCACACGGCCAGCACCCCGAAAAAGGTGCTGAGCACGTCCTTGCGGCTGGCAATCCACACGACGGGTTCAACGTGGGTTGGATGAATGGCAAACAGGAGCGCCACCACGGCACTGTGCCAGAACGCCCTGGTCATTCGATTGAGAGCCAGAAAGATCAGCACGGTCGAGGCTTGATGGAAGAGCAAATTGACTGCGTGGAAGCCACCAGGTTTCAAGCCAAAGAGTTCAAAATCAAGGAAATACGAGATCCAGGTCAGCGGATGCCAGTGACCCACGTGAAACGTGGTAAACGCCCATTTGAGGTTTGCCAGCGTGAGGCCCTGCCGAACATTTGGGTTATTAAACACATAACTATTGTCGTCAAAATCAATAAATTCAAAGCTGACAACGCGACCAAACACAACCAGATTGAGCGTGATGAGCCCCAAACAAACCAGCAAGATCGGGTGACGCTGGGCCCAGCCAGCAATCCCGGTCCTGGGGCGAACGATTGGATCTGACGGCCTCACTTCGGCGACAGATGGCTGAGGTGTCACTGGCGGCGGCTCAGTCGGGCGGGTTTTCTTTCGGGACATAAAGAGAGTGAAGAAACTATTTAGTGGTTAGTGGTTAGTGGTTAGTGGTTATACCAGTTTGTAGTCAGTAGTCAGTAGTCAGTAGTTCACTAAGTTCATTTTATTGAATAACTTGACTGTTTTCTAATACGACCGCTTCATTCCAAAATGGTATTAGTGGTTAGCTTTTGGTGCTGGGTGCTTAGTGCCTGGTTCTTCTTCGAAAGTATTGATTTCTAACCACTAACCACTAACCACTAACCACTTTGTTCATTCTACATTCTGCTTTGCGTCTTCAGGAGCAGGTTTTTGGCGTGGTTGGCAAAGAGAATCCACAAGACCAGCAAAATATGAGCAATTGGGGTGAGCGTCGGTACACACATCAGGGTTAATCCGGCGACGGCCAGTCCAAACCCGGCGCCACCTTCATAGCCCGTTCCCAGTCCATAATGCGCCCGTTGAATAGCTGCCGAGACACCGGCAATCGAACGAAACATCCAGTACACATTAAACAAAGGAATGAAGAGAAACCCGATGGCTGTTCCTGGTGTGCGGCCCTTGCGGAAGCGTTCAGGGACAGCGGACCAGGCTTGATAGAGCCAGGTCAGCAGCAAAATCATGGATGGAATTGAGATGAGCATCGTCAACACAGAGCAAATCACAAAGATATCGTCATCATCTCCGCGCAGATCTCCTCGATCAAACAATTCAAACAGCAAAATCGAAGGCGGAAAACTGGTAATTGCACTCAGTACGCCACAAATTGCATATCCAATGGCGAGCCCAAACCCCGGTTGTTGTGTGGGAGGTGATGACTGGAAGCCTCCATAGGGCGAATGTCCCTGGCCCATTGGTGCTGGAGGAAAGCTCTGATGAACTCCCTGGAACTGGCCTTGATAGATTCCTGGAGGTTGAACCCCTGGTGGATAGCTGTATCCCGGCGGAAGGTTTGGTGGTGGAGACATCGCCGGTTGGGTCGGCGCCTGTTCTCGATTGGAAGCTGACACAGGTTGGGTCGGTGTATTGGCATTGGCCGGAGTGCGCCGATCAAGTTCTGCCAGAATCACCGTGATGCGATGCTCAACGGTCTGCGCCAGTGCGGCAAGCTTGTTGATGGTCAATGGCTGGTCGCCTTGTGCCGCATACACTTTGACCACGACGCACCCAACCCGAAACAAATACATATAACTGGTAATTTTGGCGAGCCCGCTCACCTCCTGCTGTCCACCGAAGGCATAACATTCCTGTCCAACCGCTGGAGCTTGCGGCAGATAGGGCATGCCTTCGCAGTTGGTGTTGAGTGTGTGCTTGTGGTAGTTGGCCGCCTGTTCCGCGGTTGGAAACACCCAGCGAATATCCACCAGTCGTTGCACGGCGCCACGGTAGGTTGGGTCTTCCCAGGCATTCATCCCCGAAAATTGACCAAGGCAGGTGCCAAACCAGCCATCTTGCGGGTCCGGGCCGCGCATCCGGCTATCTTGAACAAGTTTGAGTGCGGCAGGGAGTTCAGCCGATTCCAGAAAGAGGCGCAGGAAGTCATGGTTTTGCATGGAGAGTTCCTCTGACAGAAGAGTTGATATGCCGATACAATCTCGCCGACTGATATTTGGTTCCTCATGGAGCGAATCGAGTTCTCAGCGAAGCAGCCAGTGAATGTTCCATTCCGTTACCGAAAGAATCAAGCGCTTCCTGGAAAAATGCTTGACGATTCGATCACTCCTCGTTTACCGTGGGTTTCGGAGAGTTTATTTTTGGGCCATCTGCACATTTGCCGGGGTTTTTGCTCAGGCAACCTAACTTGCTTTGCGAGTTGGTTATTCTTCGGTCATCAAGGAATACTTTCTCAAGTCAGACTTCTCTTTCAGGTGAATACAGTTGAGAGTCCCGCCTTCAGGCGGTCGGTTTTACTTTTGCCATTCTCGAAACTGTCGGAAAGTGCTTGTCGTGCCTGGCTAGAGATTGGGCGTGGATGAGTTCACCAACGCCTGGGCCCGATGTCAGTAGCACCTGCGTGAGCGGGTGGGTTGCCCGACAAATGTCAGTACCACCCGCGTGAGCGGGTGGGTTACCCGACAGTATATTCAATCAGCGCAACCATGAATGTCAGTACCACCTGCGTGAGCGGGTGG
>JACQXX010000002.1 GCA_016208495.1 Acidobacteriota bacterium
CTATGATAGGCCACCATGATGAGTATTCTCCTTCTGTCTATTTTTTGTTCTGTCGGGAATACTCATTTCTTTTTCCTTCGTCAACCCTTTTGACTCATTGCGTCAGATTTTCCGGATTCTTTTTCTGAAAACCTATAGCTGATAATTTTCATCAAAAATTTCGGGTTTTGAGAAAGCTCGTGGATGAAGCATTTCTTTCATTTTCCCAGGACTTTTTTGAATCAACCAGGTGTCCAGAAACTGGTGAAGCACCTTTTGAGCCTGGGCAATTTCTTCCTGAGACAACGCAGACGGTTTGGAAGCTGATTGTTGGGCAAAGCTGGGTTGGGTTGTTCCCACAAAAACCCCGAAAATGAGTGTCAGGCACAGAAGTGTCTTCACCTGTGGATGCCACTTCGCTGAAATGAAAGTTGGTGTAAACGAGAACATAAAGTATGGGATATCCTTTCGTTGTTGTAATGATCAAATAGTGGTGAAGTCAATTTGATCGTAATCGTTTGTCGAATAATAGGGGTCAAAGCCCTACCAATATGATGACTGGGGTTTATACCATTTTGGGTTGAGGGTGCCGGGCTAAGGGTTGAGGGAAATATATTCATATCAGCAACTTAGCTTTTCAAAAATGCGATATGTTCATTCCAAATTGGTATTATCCTAAACCATTTCATTTCCCCAGGTCAGTCCGGCATTTATGACAATACTGAGGATGCGGTTTTTCGGTGTGGACCTTTTTTTTGAGCTCGGCAATCAAGTGAATAGCATCTGAGCGACATTCAGGAGCTTCGACCGCGATGGTCTGGTCATAGCGCTCTAATAAATCAACCAGCCGTTCGATACTGGCGACCTGACGTTCATTCACGGGGTCGAGTTGGAGTTCCGAAATAAACCGAAGGCTGGTGGTTCGATGTGAGGAGCGCAATCGGGGTGCATACAGCGGGCGACTTTCAATTTCTGGAGTTTCAGTCCCAGCCAAACTGGGGGACCCCAAAAACATCTGCCAGTTCTCGTCCGCATTGTGCGGAAATGAGATCCGCCGGAAATGTTCGCCGAGCCAAAGTGTAACGCGATGCACTGGCTGTTGTTTTTGGCCGGTTGAAAGCTCAAAAAAATGCTCGGCAACCCGTCGGCTCGGAGTCAACAGAAACAGAACCGGGTGATGTTGTTTTCCCAGTGCCATCAGGTCGAGTGGCCACAGATCGTGATCACCGTTAATGAGTGCGGTTCCAGAGAGTTGTTCGGCGACATCAAAGAGATGCCGCCGTTGAGGACCAAGTACCGCAATCCGAAGTGCTTTGGAACTCCCGATTTGAGCTTTTAATTGATTGAGCCAGCCAATCACGCGGTCGGTATATTGAGTCATACGAGCTCCGAAAAAATATGCAAAGCGGGGTCAAGCCACCGCACTCCAAAGAGTTATAAGCCAATGCCCAGCAGGTCCTGAACATTTCCCAGGGCTTCATCACTTTTGAGTGCTTCACGAAGCCAATCTTGAAGCGACAGATTTGACCAGCGGATGGCGCGTTCGATCAAATAGGGAATTGGGCTATGCGGTTCCGCCTGACGATAATAGGTGGCGACATCGGCCAGCATTTTGAGTGCGTCCTGACGCGAACGAAGTGGACCATATTGGGCGCCGCCGGTTTCGATGGAACTGGTGACTTGTCCATTCACTGAAGGGAATGTGTTATTTGCAAGCTGAGACGATGGAGCGGTTTGACCAGCCTGGGCTGGTGAAGTCGTTGCGCCTGGAAGACACCCTTTGTCCTTCAGGACTCGTGTGACCAGATCCTGCATTTCAGTCAGCGTTTTCTTCAGGTTGTTGAGTCCGGGTGCATACCGGCCAAACCGATCATCAATGACCCGATCTAGTTCGAGAAAGGCGCTTTTACATTCGCCCAGGATGGAAAATAAGGTTTGGTAAAATTCACGCGAGGTAGTGGTTTCACCGAGTTTCCACTGCTCACTGGTAATTTTTCCTTCAGCTTCAGCTTCAGCTTTCATTTCCTCATACTTCATTTGCTCGTCCCCTGAAAGTCCAAACGAAGTATCCGGCAATTTGTATTTCTCAGCTTCTTTCCACTGCGCAAAGCTGTAAATGTGATTTGATACACCTTGAGAAAATGGAATTTGGGTAATGAGTAAGGACACTTCACGGTCCATCCAGGAGAGTGCATTGGCTCGACCTTCAAAATCATTGTCGTCATCAGGTTGCGGATGTAAATAACCCCAAAACCGGCTCATAATGCCTTCGACCAGTTTCAACCCATCCCGCAATCCCATCAGCCCTTGCAGGTTAATCATGGCTTCGACCATCCAAACCGCAATTTGCAGGTCTTTGGTCTCAGTGGTAAGCAGGCGGGTTCCGAGTTCATAGACTTCATCCCAATCAGCCGTTTTCAGATTGCCGCCGATGGTGTCAGCAAACTGATTATCAGAGCGTCGGGCTTCCATCAACGCGTCATAATCAAATGTAAATCGAAGATCTTCGCCACAGGGCGATTCGGTTGAGATGGGTTTGAAAAACAATTCAAAATCAAAAGATTGGGCCAGGACTGACATGGGAATAAGCTCCTTCGGAAAGAAATATGAGGTCGAATCAAGAATTTGTGGTAGCGACTGGTACCTGGTGCTGAGGAACCAAAATCCTCAACGAACCAGGGACCAGAGTTTTATTTTTCAAGAACCACTCGGAACCCAACGGTTGAGCTACGGTCAGTTGGTTTCAGTCCCAGTCGGGAAGTGGATCGGCAGGAAGGGGCCGGATTAAACCAGCTTCCCCCCCGGATGGTCTTGAGGGGAGAAGATTGAAAGGCAAAGGGGTGAACCTGGCTGATTCCAGTGGCCGACGGTTTGTCAGACCAGCTATCAAGGCACCACTCCCACACATTACCGTGCATATCAAACAACCCAAATTGATTTGGTTTTCCAAAACTGCCAATCGGAACGGTGCGTCCAGTTGCGGGATTCGACAAGTTGTTCCCTGCGGTGACATCAAAATTTGCCACAGTCGGTAACAGTGTTTGTCCAAATGAAAAGGGTGTTGCCGAACCTGCCCGACAGGCATATTCCCATTCGGACTCGGTTGGCAGCCGGTACTTTTTCCCAGTCAGGCGTGATAGCCGTTCGCAAAATTCCATGGCTTCATCCCAGGAGATGGTTTCAACCGGAAGGCTTTCCCCCTGAAACATTGCCGGGTTGACTGGAAGTTCAAGCCGAATTTTGGGCAACTTCGCGACAACGCTCCACAGTGCCTGGGAAATTTCATGCCGTGAGATGGCAATCGGTGACACACTGACCGGGTCGCCGTTGATTTGCCAGTTGGTAAGTTGTTTGGCTAATGTCGGAGAAATCCCAGCGGTTTGAAACTCAACCAGAATGGAATTCGCTTCGGCTGGCGTGGCACCCAGATGAAACGACCCAGCCGGAAGCTCAGCCAATTCCAATGACAATCCATTCGGTAGTTTTTCAACCAGTTCACGCGGCTGATGAGAAGCCCGCAACAGTGGTTCAGACTGGCTGGAGCGACGTGGGTCAGAATAAGCAATCTGTGTATGAGACGGTAAGATCGTCGTTGGAATGTTCGATTCACTTGCCGTTTGTCCAGGAGTGGAAAGTACCAGTTGGTCGGCGCGATATCCGCTGATTTCAGCAAAGGGATGCTGTTCTTTTCCCAATTCATATTGAACCCGTTGGGGAACCTGGGTTTGGAGGTAATTCACCAGATTGGCCAGGGTGATTTGTCCGGTTGAATTTTGGGCCGCACCGCGAAGCCCCTCCACCAGCGCCCAGGTAAAATAGCCATGCTTTTTGTCGGAATATTCAAATGCACGTTCGCCTTCAGAGGCGGCATACAGCGTGGCAAATGCACGGACTTCGCGGTTTCGGGCCTCAAATCGAAATGATCGGGCAAAATTTGAACTGAGCGTATCAGACATTCCTGAGCGGCTTGCCACGACTTCGTTTCGGCAGGTATCAATCAAAAACAAAACCTGCTGCACGCCAAACCCGCGAATCATGGTTTTGAGTTCTTCGACATCCAGGCAGGTTTCGCTCAGCAACCGTGGGTCGGTGTCAATTCTGGCATCGGATGGAAGCAAAAAAGCCTTGCCCTGCCGCTCGACGCCGTGACCTGAAAAGGCCACCAGAAGCAAACCGTCCTTCGGAATGCTCCGACCAATCAGAGCCAGTCGTTGCAAGACGTTGGCACGATACGGTTGCTGGGTTGGATTCCCGTGTGAGGTCAAGACAAAAACCTGCTGACGATCAAACCCGGAGACGTCAACCAGTGTGTCAGCCAGTAATTGAGCATCTTTCCCGGCGCCTTGAAGCGGATTGATTTGAGCATCGGTATAGGAATCCACGCCGATAATCAAGGCAAATCGTTTTCCTGTTGCGGGAAGCGTTGTCACCACCGGTGCGGATTGAAGCCCACGCGGAGTTACCTGTGAATTGTGATTGGCCGCAGGCCGACGATTGGAAAGAGATTTGGTTTTTTGTGATTGAACCGGAGTAAATGGATCCACCCGAGTCCCAGGTGTTTGCGCCACAACAAAGGTTCCCCCACCAGTCATTCCGGTCAATGCATGGCTCAATAGAAAGTAGAAGATCAATAAGCAGGAAATCAGTTTACCGTTTGTCATATGTTGATACCAGTTTGTAGTCAGAAGTCCGTCGTCAGTTATTCACTAACTCCATTTGATTGAATTATTTGACTGTTTTCTAAGAGGATCATCCCAAAATGGTATTATTGGTTTACCCCTGGAACCGGAACCGATTGGTTGGTGGCTGTCGTCCCCAGGCCCCCTGGTTGTAATGTGGTTGGCGGTGTCGCTGGCGGAGGCATTGGCTGAGGGCTGATTGGTGCTGATGGCGCATTGACTGGCGGTGGCAACTCAATTCCGTCAATCGTGACAATCTGGACAATAACTGGCCCTCCCAGAAAGCTGGTGACGTTGGCCGGCGTGGCCGGTGCTGGTTGGGCACCTCCCCCATTGTTATTGACAATAGTTCCACCTCGTTTCAGCAGTGGGAGTGCCTGACTCGCAATTTGACCTAACAATTTTGGCCACTGCCTTGAGTTTTTTGAGATGCCGACCAGCCCACTTCCCCCATCTGTTGTATCAAGGGCACTTCCGTTCATTCGGTAATGAGTTCCGTCTGGAGTCGTCAATCGGAAAAATTCAACCAGAATTCGGTTCTTCACGGTTTGGACAACTCTTCCAGTCACCATGGCACCAGCTTCGGTTAACCCTGGAATCCCCTGGGTCAAAATTGCCTGAACAACCAGTCCGGGTGTTCCGATCACTGGTTGACTGGCGGTCGCTGAGAGTCGAAGGGGCACACCTCGATAAGAAAACTGGCCCCGGTTTCGATTTGATTGGCGATCCTCAGGGAGCACCGCATAAACCATTGAATGACGCGCCAGTTCCAGTTCATTCGGAGACAGTGCCGGACCTGAAATTGGAGGCGGTGTCGTTGGAGGTGGTGTCAATGAGGTCGGGAGCGAAGCCGGTCCAGTCACTAATCCGGGGGTGGGTGCTGGAACCGACGCCACAATTGGTTGGGGAATCGAGACTTGCCCAGGCAGCAGACTGGGTTCAATCGTAGGTGGCATACCTGACTGGGCTGGCGGAAGTGGTGGGGCATATCGGGGTGCGGGTGGAAGCGGCGACGCAATCGGATTCGGAGTTCCTCCCGCCTTGATTGAAACTGGTGGAACGGCGTCTGGATCTTGCAGAATGCGCAATTCAGTCCGGGCCCGGTTGGTTGATCCGAACAAGACCCACAGCCCCAGGAGAAAAATGACCACTGCCGGCACGATCAGATGCCATGTATTTAATTTAAATTTCGATTTATTTTGTTTTCTTGATGCTGTATTCATTCCGGTATCCTTTCCCGTTGGTGGCAAAATACCTGAAAAATTCAGCTTCTTATCGCGACTGGAACTACTCTCTGAGGGAAATCCGGTTTCGGAGGCGTCTCCGGTCACAACGAAATGAGGCTGGTTGTTCAACAAAAATTTAATTTCAGTTGGATTTTGCTCAATGTGGAAAAGGTAAAAGCAAGTGGCGTGCCAGAAATGGGATCAGTGCCTGCAACCAGAAAAAATGGAACCAGTGGTGGTCTCTGGCGATAAACCGACTCATTCACAACCGCGCCAGATCGTGAAAATACAGAGGGAGAATCGGAAAGACAGGAAGAAAGGTGCCCCATAGGGTTCTATTGCGTTGGGTATCGTTCGCTGATATTGTGCTCAACCCTAATCGACGAGTTGCGTTGTCGCCAGTTCCATAGTGCCAGTTCTGGCACGAACAATCGAACCTTTTACATGTAGGGAACCTTACTTTTCAAGGAGATAAATTCATCATGAGTGCTGTTCAATCTCAACTCAATCCAATGCCAAGAATCAACGATGATGCTCCCGACTTTGAAGCAAAAACTACCCAGGGGATGCTGAGGCTGTCAGATCTTCGCGGCAAATGGGTTGTCCTCTTTTCTCACCCAGCCGATTTTACTCCGGTGTGTACCACAGAATTCATTGAATTTGCCCGGCGGACTGATGATTTCGCAGCCCGCAACGTGCAATTGATTGGTCTGTCAATTGACAGTGTGTTTTCACATCTGGCCTGGGTTCGAAATATTGAACAGAATTTTAATGTTCAAGTGAAATTCCCGGTCATTGCCGACCTGGATATGAAAGTGGCGTCCAGATTTGGGTTGATTCATCCCAATGCCAGCGAAACCGCAACGGTACGTGCCGTCTTTGTCATTGACGAAAAAGGCAAAGTTCGGGCGGTAATTTACTACCCGATGTCCTGCGGACGAAATATGGACGAAGTGTTGCGCGTCATTGATGCCTTGCAAACGGCTGACAAACACGGTGTGGCCACACCAGCCAACTGGTGTCCAGGAAACGATGTGATTGTTCCGCCTCCACAAACTCAGGAAGATGCCGAAAAACGGCTGAAATCCGACTATGAAATCACCGACTGGTACTTTGCCAAGCGGAAACTCTAATTTTACCGATAGACAACTGGCGGTGTTTGAACGCCAGTTGTCTTTCCCATCTCAGTTTGAATTGACCCAGGGCAGACTGGCGTTGAGATGGGCGGATTTTTCTGGATCAGGTTGTTGGCCTTCGTTTATGTTCCGCAAGTTTCCTTCCCATCTTTTCATTCCTCTGATCTTGATCGGGCTGACTTTGACGTTGATGTCATTTTCAGTGTATCTGGCTTCAGCCGCAGTTGATCAAAAACTGTTTCGACATCCCCTGATCCGACGTCAGGGAGCTCCCCGAATCACCAGTTTTTCTCCTCAATCAGGTCCTGCCGGAACCACGGTGACGATTCGAGGCTCAAATTTTGTTGGGGTCACATCTGTCAGGTTTAATGGGTTTTCCGCCCAGTCGTTTCAAATCGAATCCGCCAGTCAACTCACGGCAGTCGTCCCTCAAAATGCAACAACCGGTTTGATTTCAGTTATTTCCCCACTTGGAACAGGGACAAGTTCAGACAATTTTTCCGTCCAGTCAAACAATCCAACCATTACTTCCTTTACCCCAACCACGGGGCCACCAGGTACCCAGGTGACCATCATGGGAACCAATTTTACCGGTGCCACCGAGGTGTCATTTAATACGACCAGCGTTGGAACCAACTTTACCGTTGTGTCGGCCACTCAAATTACCACAACGGTGCCGGTCGGAGCCACTGGGGGCCCAATCAAAGTGAAAACGCCAACCGGAGAGGCCACCAGCCCGCAATCGTTTATTGTGACTTCTGGAGCACCTCCGACCATTTCCAGTTTTTCTCCGGTCATGGGCCCAGTTGGAACCCTCGTCACCATCGAAGGAAACAATTTTGTAGGGACGACATCCGTTCGATTTAATGCGACTGAATCCCTGGAATATTCGGTCGCTTCCTTTACCCGGCTCACTGCCAAAGTTCCGGCTGGTGCCACCAGTGGGCCAATAACCATTCGAACCCCGGATGGTGCAGTAACCAGTACAGCTTCCTTTCAGGTGGATACCTCGTTACGCCCGCAAATCAACAGTTTTTCCCCTGGCCGTGGACCTGTTGGGACATTCGTGATTATCAAAGGGGTGAATTTTGTTGATATCACATCCGTCAGGTTCGGTGATGTTCCAGTCAAATCTTTTAAGGTTGTGTCGGCAACCGAGATCACGACCGGCGTTCCCCCCGGTGCCGCGGATGCCCAGATCATTGTGGAAAACAGAGCCGGCACCGGCACCAGTTCCAAGCAGTTTAAAATTAGAACTCCCGACCCCACCCGGTGCCGGGTAAAAGTGCCGGAAGAACGTTGGAAAGGTGAGTATTATCCAAACCGTAATCTCGACGGGAGAGCCCTGGCGGTCCGCGACGATACGAATGAAGAAGGGTTTATCAAACTTGCCTGGGCTGGGAGTCCAGCCGGAGTGTGCGGTATTCCTGAGGACGGCTTTTCAGTTCGTTGGACACGAAGGGTAACCTTCCCGGAACGCGCTGTGTATCGGTTCCGAACCAAAGCCGACGATGGAGTCCGGCTCTACATTGATTCAATTCGAATTCTCAACCGATGGCAGGACCAGGGACCAACTGAATTTACCGTGGATTGGGATCTGACGGCGGGCGAGCACCTGTTGACCATGGAGCACTATGATCGTGAAGGCGGCGCAGTGGCGGAGTTTTCCTGGGCTCCGGCTCCGCCCGAAATCTCCGATTTTTCACCTAAGAGCGGACAAGTTGGTGATGAGGTCAAAATTCAAGGCAAAAACTTTGCCGGAGAACTCGATGTTCGGTTTAATGGGAGACCAACCCAGGTACTTCGCGGGTCAACCATCGAAATTGTGGTCGCCGTTCCGATTGCGGCGACATCTGGTCCGATTACTGTCATCAACCCAGGTGGAAGTGCGGTTACCTCACAGGAGTTTATGGTGAACGGGTGTAATTCCGTTGAATCCATTCAGCGTGGGCAGACCATTGCCGGCTCGCTTGATACCAGTGATTGCAAATCCTTTATTCGTGGAAGGAACTACTTTGCTGATCGGTATCAGTTCAAAGGCAAAACCGGCGACCTGATTGCGATTCAGGTTGACACTCCAAGCGTCAATACCTATGTGTATTTACTGCGAACTGATGGAACAATTGTGACTGAAAACGATGATGCTGGCGGGACATTGGGATCACGAATTCCGGCGGGACCAGGCTTTTTCAAGCTGCCAGCCGATGGGACGTACTATATCGAAGTCACGACACTGTCTGAGAAACGAACCGGCGAGTACGTTATTTCGCTGACGGCAGGTAACGAAACTGCACGCGAAGCCGAATAAGTCGAAAAATCAGGGCTCAGGGCTTGGGGCTGAAGACTCGCAAGCTCGGGGCGGAAGAAAACGGGTTTCATACCCCGAGCCCAACTTCTTCAGCCCTGAGCCCTGAGCCCTCCCCAGGCTCTAATTGGCTTGAACGGCTTCCAGGATGCTCATCGGTGATTGAGTTGGAATCACCCGGTTGAGCTTAAAGCCCGAGGCTTCAAAAAGTGCGGCGTACTCTTCAACTGTTCGTTCACGACCGCTACTCATCACCAGCATTTCCATATCCAAAACCTTCGCCAGACACGGTTCATTTCCTGGTGCCACCAGGGTTTCGACCACCAGGACTTTACCTGTTGGATTCATTGCCCGGTGGATGTTTTTCAGGATTGTCGTTGCCGGTTGATCATCCCAATCGTGAATAATGTACTTCATCATATACGCATCGCCGCCAGAGGGCACTGATTCAAAGAAGTTTCCGCCCACCCGAGTACAGCGATCTTCCATACCAGCTTCGGCAACCAGATTTTTGGCATGTTCGACCACAAACGGCTGATCAAACAAAATTCCATTCAGATGCGGATTGGCTTTGAGCACCGTGGTCAACAAACTGCCGTGCCCCCCGCCAATGTCCACCAGCGTACCAATTGAAGAGAAGTCATAGGCTGACGTGACCGCATGAATGGCCAGAGTTGAAACACTGGTCATCGCCTGATCAAATAAACTGGCAATTTCAGCGTGGTCCAAAAGAAAGTCGAAAAACTCTTTGCCATGCGTGAGTTTCATTGCAGTCTCGCCAGTGCGAATACTGTGAAGGATGTTTCCCCATGCCGTGTAGTGGAATTCTTCACCAAACATAATCGCCATGGCCCGCATGGAATCAGGGGCGTCTGAACGAAGGCAGGACGCAAGCGGCGTCAATTCAAAAAAGTGGGGTTTGGATTCGGTAAATACTCCCACGGCAGCGAGGCTCCGCAAGAGTCGAAACAGGGATCGAGGATGGGTTTGCGTTGCCTGGGCTAATTCTTCAACGGGCTTACCGCCATCCGTCAGCAAATCGGCAATGCCCAGTTTCGCTGCCGCATAGATCATCTGTGAAATCCAACGCCCGGTGATGAGGTGGAGCACGGTGACGTTGGGGGGAAGAGATGGAGGTGCCGTGGATGGTTGATTTTCAGACATAGATTCTCCTGAATAAAGATTTATTTGGATGATGGCTTCATTATGGGGCGAACCTGGGGGAGTCAGCCGTGGGACAAAATCTTCTTGAAATTTATCCCACGGCTGGATGTTGGTGAACTACGGTTGAAGATCAATTGGCGGAAGGGGAAGTTTCCTTGACGTTGCTGAGCCATCCGTGCTGATTTCGGTACCGGAAGGCTTTGTACTCTGGCTGGCTGGTGACCGTGATGGTCCACAATCGGGTTATCGGATCAAAACTTTGGCGGCGAATTTCAATCGGAATCCAGTGTTCGTTTTCACCACGGTTGATCAGGGCTTCAACGGACGAAATCCCGGCTGGGTCAGCCAGTTCCAGAGTAATCTCATGGCGGGTTGCGATTGATTCCAGATTCAAACGATGGAGCCCAATCAGTTGCTTCACTGGTGGAGTTGGAGCGGCTTCGATAGCCTGGAGTTGTTGCATGGATACACTCTGACTGAGTCCCTCAAATGGAGTGGAGTCAGGTGATACAACCTGGAGGGTGTTGTTAAACAAGGTCACTTCGCCACGCAGCAGGAGATTTCCCATTTGATTATTTTGGGAGACCAGCTCTGCAAAGGTTGTGCCGTTATCCACTGAAATAAACGTGTTTCGTTTGGGCGATGTACTATCCACGGTTGCAAAGGGTGACACCCCAGATGAATTTGGTTGGACAACCTGATAGCCAACCAGAAAGCTCCCGTTTTGAATCGTGACATCAGTGATGTTAAAGGTATTCGCGGTGAAATCTGGTGTTGTCCCGTCATTGGTGATCAGAAAGTTTTCAACTCCCTGCAATGTTCGCTGTCCACTGGTGTCAACCGAATACACAATAATCCGCACGATTGATCCCACGGCTGAAGCTGGTTGCGCCGTTGCCCGGTTATTGACCGAAAGGAGCACCTGATTGAGTGTCGCCGGGTAACTTGGGGGTGTCAGTCGGTTTGCAAAAATAATAGTTCCTGAGGCGAAAAACAGTTCGGCCCGGCCATCATCCAGGCTCAAAGTTTGTGAGGTTCCGCCAGGTTGACTGGCGAAGCGAAGCTGGTAACTGGTCGCCAGGCTGTTGGACTGGTCAAAGCGGCTGACCCCAATGTAATAGGTTCCTGGTTGCAAAATGCGTGGGCCGATGCGTTCAGGTTTGAGCGTTTCAGAAGCCGAAGCATCCACAATGGCTGCATTGGCTGACCCTGGTACCAGAGAATTATTGAACAGATAGAGATCCAGATCCGCCGAGGTCTGTGCCCAGTCGAGCGCCAGGGCAACCGTCATTGTGGACGGGATGGTGATGCGGTACAGATCTTCAATTCGATCCTGGGTGTTATCCCCAAACTGAATAAAGGTCCCACCGCTATCACCTGGATTGACATTGCCATTCACGGTGATAGTTGTTCCACTCAAAGCCTGGGCATTGGTCGGGAGGTCATTCGGTTCAGTTTCAGTAATGTCACTATTGAGAATGCCTCCCGTTGGTCCAACGCCAGGATTGACTGCTGGTGAGGCCGCACTTTTAATGATTCGAACTCGATTGTTGCCGGTATCTGCAATCAACAAATTTCCACTTCGGTCAACAGCCAGTCCAAATGTGATAAACAGGGAGGCATTGCGGGCAGGCCCGCCATCCCCTTTGTAATCAAGTGAATCAACTCCAGCGATGGTTGTTAATTGGTTGGTGGAAAGCTGAACACGGCGAATTCTCAGGCTGAGGTAATCACTGATGAACAGATTTCCGCTTCCGTCTATGGCAAGTCCTGAAGGTGAGCCCAGGTTGATTGCGGTTGCAGTGCCGCTCTCGCCGTTAAAATCTGGATTGCCAGTACCAGCCACGGTTGTAATGACACGGGTTCGTGCATCAACACGTCGGATTCGATTATTTTGGGCATCGCAAATAAACAAATTCCCGTCACGGTCAATCGCCAGATCTTCAGGTTCATTTAATTGAGCGTTGAAGGCTGCCCCACCGTCCCCTGAAAAACCTGGAATCCCTGTCCCAGCCACTGTTGTCAGTATTCCAGATTGAGCATCAATTCGACGGATTCGCGAGGGAACTCCAAAAACAGTCTCCCCCTCGGAAAAATAGATGTTTCCAGCACCATCCACCGCAACATCCAGTGGTCGAATGAAAGCTGAGAGAGCTGGGATTCCATCCTGGGGGCTTCCCTCCGGGTTGCCAGCTACACGCGACAGGATGCCGGCGGAATTAACTCGCCAGATAGCGCCCAAAAACTGGTCGGCAATGAGCAAATCCCCGTTGATGGCCACGTCAATTCCCTGGGCATTGACTGAGACTGAGTTGGCGGGAACCCCTGTCTGGGGTTGATTTGGATTGAGTTCTCCATTTCCGGCAATCGTTTGAATCGGGTTTGTGCCGCCACGCGTCAGGCGAACTCGACCATCATTTGGATCACCCACAAAATAATTCCCAGTCGCACTCACCGCAACATCGGTTGGGGTAACCAATCTGGCTCGAATGGCGCTGCCACTATCTCCAATAATCGCTCTCGTGTCACCGCCAATAATGGTTCGAATGATTTGGGTTCGAGAGTCAATTTTTCGGACCCGGTTATTTCCGGAATCACTGATGAAAATCCCCCCAGCTCCATCAACCACCGTTGCCGTTGGGACTCTCAATGCCGAATTTGTCGCCAGGGTGCCTTCTCCACCAACGCCCTGAACTCCGGTTCCAGCCACCAGTCGCATGATTTTTGTCGTGGCATCAACCCGCCAAACCTGAGCAGAATCAGTATCCGTGACGTATAAATCCCCATTGTCAGCCACGAAAACTCCAACCGGAGATTGGAGCGGGTTCTGTAAGGCGAGAACATTGTCCCGAGTTGTTCCTGGTGTGCCAGTGCCCACAACTCGGGTGATAATTCCACTTCGGGCATCAATTCGGCGAACAACTGAATTGAAGGTGTCGGCAAAAAAGAAATTCCCATCTCGATCAACCGCGCATTGCGCACCAGTCAAAGGAATATCTGGATTATCCACGTTAATGGCGGCGGCGGTTGCTGGACCATTATCACCGGTATTTCCTGGCTGGCCATTGCCGGCAATTGTGGTCACGGTGCCTTGGGGAGAAATTCGCCGAATGCGTTGGTTCCCCCCGTCAACCACAAAAATATTTCCTGACCGGTCAACCTGAAGTGCAAACATACTGGCACTGAACCTGGCACGAGTGGCTAGTCCTCCATCGCCGCTAAAACCAGCAATCCCAGTTCCAGCGACAACGGTGAGGGTTCCGGTTTGGCCATTAATTTTGTAAATTTGTGCCGAAAAGCGTGCAATCAGGTAAATATCACCTTTTATATCAACGGTTACATCAGATGGGAATGAAACTGGGACCGATGTGGCCAGTTTATTGTTGACATCAATGAGAAAGTTAGGCGTTGATTGGCCGGTTCCAGCAATGGTGGTAATGATGCTGGTGTCGTAGGCAAGCTTTCGAATGCGGGAACTCTTGGTATCGGCGATCAACAGGTTCCCAGCACCGTCAACCACAATCCCTCCGGGCGCAATCAATGGGGATTGCAGGCCCGGCCCACCATCGCCCGCAAAGCGACCACCCCCGATAAACGTGGTGATTGACCCGGCACTAATCGCACTCAGATCAGGTGGAAGGTAGGTAAATTGGGTCTGCGCAATGCCGCCACGGTGCTGGACGGTCAGGATTTGCGGGCCGCTGGCTTCATTGGCGGGTGTCGTGACTCGAAGTTGAGTTGCATTGTCAAAGATGACATCGGTGGCTGGAACACCGTCAATGAGCACCACCGATTCAGGAGCAAAATTCCGACCGCGAATCGTGACCGGAACTGAGGTTCGAATGGGTGTTTGGTTGGGAGTGATTGAGGTAATTTCGGGGGGGGAAACCGTGACCCGGCTCAGGCTTGGGCCAGTGGTGTTGAGTGTGATGGCATCGGCCCCAGCAACACTAAAAGACGAAGGCGAACCCAACACGCCGATTGGAGCCAGTGAAACGGAGTCAAAAAAATCACCCTGCCGTTGAAGCAGAATGGCCACACCTTTTTGATCTCCAACATAAACATTTCCAGTCGAATCAACACCGACAGCCTGTGGATTGGTGAATTGAAAGGCCCCGCCACCAGTTTGGAGGTGTGGCGAATAGGCCGAGCGTGACAATCCACGGCTTTGATTTTGGCGGATGGTGCGGACTTCACCATTGCGGGTAACCTGACGAACCACACCGTTTCCAGCATCACTCACATTTAAAATGCGTTTGTCCGGGCTCAGACGCAACCCGGTTGGGCGTGAAAATCGAGCCCCAGTGCCAACTCCATCCTGAAGTCCAGCCTGACCCGCCACCCCAGCAATTGTCGAGACGGTGTTGGTTGAAAAATCAATATAGCGGATGGTGTGATTTTCAGTGTCGGCGACATACAGGTTGCCGCCTAAATCAACTTCGACCGCTCGCGGGTTGCGGAACGTGGCTGTGGTCACTGGGCCATCCGTTGAGCCAGCCTGATTCTTGATCCCGGCAATCGTAATCACATTTCCAGACGGTAACATCGCCCGGATGATGTGATTTGCCGTGTCTGCCACGTAAATCCGGCCATTCCGGTCATCAATGCTTAATCCAATCGGACTATTAAACAATGCCTGGGTCAGGGTTCCATCCAGATTTCCTGGAGTCTGATCACGTCCGGCAAACAGGCGAATGGCCTGCCCAAATCCATCGCGCCGGTTGATGATGTGACGGGTTGGGTTTGACGTGTAGAGTCGTCCCGCCTGGTCGCGAATGAGCACCAGATCGCCGTTATTGGTGTCGTTTGAATTCTCGATTCGGGTCACCGTCACGGTTAACCCGGCTGATAAATTGCCTGACCGGGCCGTGATGGTGGCAAATCCACGCGTCACACCCCGAACCAGTCCAGTGCTGGTGTCAACCGTTGCAATTTCAGGGCTGCCGGACTCATAGGTAACCGTACCTGGAACTGGATTTCCTTGTGAATCAACCACTTGTGCCCGAACCTGCAGGGTGCCGCCTTCCTGCAGCACCGGATCCACGGATTGAAACTGGACTCCGCCACCGGTTGATCCGCCGTTCCCAATGGTAAAGGTGAAGGCATTGGATCGCTGGCCATTGCTGATCACCACAAGGCGCAGTTGACCATCCTGAGAAAAAAAAGCGGCTGGGAGTTTTTTCCCTTTGATAACCAGTTGTGTGCTGCTTGAGACTTTGGCGGCAATTGTGGAAGTGGAAGCCGAACTTGAAACTTCAACCTGGGCGCCGGCGGCAAACCCAGAACCGAGAATGGTAATTTTCTTTGGGACCTGCCCAACGCTGGTTTGCGATGGGGAAAGACTGGTGATTTGGGGAGCACTCTGTGCCTCAGAGATCAGCCCTCCCCAGAAGGGAAGCAGGGCTAAAAGACCAGCCGAAAGCAGAATGATTGCCAGGAGGTGGCGAAGTGTACGTGGTGTTGAAAAGAAGTGTAAATAGGTGTGTTGAAAAGGTGAATGCTTCGATAACAAGTGTCTTTTTAAAAGTGTCTTCATTCTATCTTCGGCGTTTCCTCCCGGTCCTTCAGGGCCAGGAGGAAACGCCGCTCCTTGTGTGTCATGAGGGAAAAAGAAAGTGGAGGAAGGTGACCCCATCCACTTTCTTTCTTGAGGTAAAAAATACCTCGAACTTCTCCTTGCGGAGAGTAGCGCGTATCAACCGGACTGTCACCGTCGGTTGAATCCGTCCTCCTCTCGACCGGATTTGGGAAGGTTTGCCGTGACTGGCACTGGCACTGACTCCCATGCCTGTTTAACCGGTCACCGTAGGGCAGCGGACTGAGGCGGTATCCGCAGGTACCTATGGATTCTTCCCAATCGGTTCCCGTGATTTGCACGGGGGCTGGTCAACTGGAGCTTGAACCAATCTCCCCACACCGACCATCCGTCAGGATGGCGTCGTGGCTTCACGACTCAAGCCCGGCCCTTGCGGGCCGAGTCTGTTGACTGAAACCTCAATCGTGTTTCTCAAATGGTACTTGAAAACGATAGGATATCATTCTCTTTTTTGTCTTGGGGTAGAAAGAAACCCCACTGTACGACAAATTTGCTGGTTCTGGCTTGTTGTTTTGCTGGAAAATCAGATAGAAATGAAAGTCTTTTAACATTTGGTACGGAAAGGTCATTCAATGTTACGTGGTAAGAAGATTGCAATCATTGGTGCTGGAAAGCTCGGCGAAGCCCTGGTCACTGGCCTGTTACACCGGGCTGATGTCAGCCGGGAAGACATCACCGGGACAGTTGGTCACGAAGCCTCACTCACTCGGGTCTCAGAGCGACTGGGAATTGCGACCACACTCGATAACCGCCAGGCTGTTGAAGGTCGTGACGTGATTTTGCTGGCGGTTAAGCCCCAAAACATGGATCGAGTCCTGGGCGAGATTCGACCAGTAGTCAATCGTACTCAACTCTTTATCAGTGTGGCTGCCTCTGTCACCACTTCCTTTATTGAAGAACGCTTGCCGGCTGAAACGGCAGTGATTCGGGTGATGCCCAACACGCCAGCCCTCTTAAATGAAGGGATGTCAGTGCTGTGCCGTGGAAAACACGTTACCTCCGATCAGTTGAAAATCGCCGAGACCATCTTTTCAGCCGTTGGGAGAACGGCGTTCCTGGATGAAAAACTGATGGACGCCGTGACCGGACTTTCAGGAAGTGGACCCGCCTATATTTATGTCGTGATTGAATCTCTGGCTGAAGCCGGTGTAAAACTTGGGATTCCAAGAGATATCTCGACGCTTTTGGTGGCGCAGACGATGCTTGGCGCCGCCCGCATGGCCCTGGAAACCGGCCAGCACCCGGCATTGCTGAAAGATAGTGTGACCACTCCGGCTGGTTGCACCATTGATGGATTGCTTGAACTGGAAGAAGGAAAGCTTCGGGTGACGTTGATCAAAGCGGTGGTCAAAGCCGCCGAACGTGCCCGCGAACTGGTCCGAACAGAATAAGTATCCCAGTCAGTAGTCAGTCGTTAGTCGTCAGTAGTTCACCAAGTCTATTTGATTGAATTGCTTGATTGTTTTTTAATGCAGGGGTTCCATTCCAAAATGGTATTCCTTGTCTCACCGCCCTTTTGTGACTCATCCCGCCTGAGCGGCCTTTAAATCTCAAAAATCACGAATGAAAAGTGCTCAATTCTTGTTGATCGTTACCCTTCTCTTGTGCTCCAGCCTGGTGGGGTGTCGCTCGTCTTCGTCGCCCCCAGCGCCACCTCCCACACCGCCGGTTCCGATTCCAACCCCGAATCCAGTGACCGGGGTGGGCGATCTCCCAACTCAATTTGACAAGGTGTTTACCGGTACGATTGGAGACAAAGAGGCGACTCTCTATCTGAATCGGTCGGGAGAAGATCTGGGTGGCGCCTACGTGTTCGAGGTCCCTAAACCCTTGCTTCACGGAAGGAAAAACGCGTTTCTGCTGGAAGGAAAGCTCCAGGCGGGCGGGCAGTTTTCGCTTGGTGTTCAGCAGGTCGAACAGAAAATAGCAACCCTGACCGGAAAACTACGAAACGAAACCGGTGCCCAGGGGGCCCAACTCATTGTGGAAGGTGACTGGGCGCCGAGCCAGGGTCAGTCTAACCCTGCAAAAGTCCGGTTTGTCGAAGAGGTTCAGGCGCTTGGCAATGGGGTCGAATTGAAGGAGCAGGTTCGCAACGATGAAAATCAGCCGGCAAACTATGTGTTTCAGGCCCGCTACCCGCAACTCACGGGTGCCAAAGATGAACTGTCCCAACGGTTTAACCAGGAAGTCGAACTGCTGGTGGACAAAGCCTATCACTCATTTAAAGAACAAGTTGCGCAAAAATACAGTCAGGTTCAGACTCCAGCTCCCGATTCAAATGTTGCCGGTCAACTCAATTCGATGGGAATTCTCTATGAAGTATTCCTCACCACGTCCGATGTAATCAGCATTCGACTGACAATTGATATCAACTATGTCGGAGTGCCTCCGGTTTTAAAAGATGTCGCTGTAAACTATGACCGCCGGACTGGAAAAATGCTACAATTGTCCGATCTCTTTGCTCCCAATTCGTCTTTTTTACCCAAACTCTCAACCCTCTGTACCTCACTGGCTAAGGGGAGTGGCTATACCTTCCCGGACACCAGTGCCAAACCAGAAAACTTTTCAAGCTGGAATCTCAATCGCCGGGGATTGTTGATCAATTTCCAGGTCCCGTTTGAAGAAGGTGGCACGGTGGAAGCCGTCATTCCCTTTGCTGAACTCAAAGATCTGGTCAATCCGACTGGACCGCTTTCCACACTTGTCAAACCGTGAGAGAGAGTATAAAAAACGAATTCCACCTTGTATCAATTCAACTGTCATACATTCAATCATTTACAGCTTAACTGGGTTTTCGGCCAGAAGAAAAATGGGGGGTTCCCAACTACATGAGCAAAACGCAACTTGAACAAATCCTTGCTGCCGAGTTCGGCATCAATTCCAACTATGTCATTGATCTGTTCCACCTGTTTCGCCAAAACGCACTGGCAGTGGATGATGAATGGCGGTCATACTTCACCGATTTTATGAAGAAGATGGGTGAGGTTGCGGCGGTGAATGAACCCCAGC
This sequence comes from Acidobacteriota bacterium, assembly GCA_016208495.1. Classification (NCBI taxonomy): domain Bacteria; kingdom Pseudomonadati; phylum Acidobacteriota; species Acidobacteriota bacterium. The sequence goes on from JACQXX010000002.1 coordinate 19,098, forward strand.
CAGCCCGTGCCGCGGCTATAACGGCAGCGCCGGTTGTCTCAACTCCGGCGGTGGTAACGGCACCCAAAGCCGAAGCCCCAGCTCCCCAACCAGTTTCCGTGCCGGCAACGCCAAAAGCTGAAGTTTCTAAGCCGGTTGCCTCACCCGTCCCGCCATTGGCTCCAGCCGCAGCGGTGGATGCCTCAATGGAACGGATCCCCCTGCGTGGGCCAGCGTTGCGAATCGTCGAAAACATGGAATCCAGCCTTTCCGTGCCGATTGCCACCTCCCAACGCCAGATTCCGATCAAGTTGCTGGATGAAAATCGACGGTTGATGAACCAATTTCTGGAGCAGTCAGGCCGCAAAGTTTCATTTACTCATATTATTGCGTTTGCCCTGGTCAAAGCCCTGGACCGGTTTCCCCAACTGAATGCTTTTTTTGAGGTCCAGGATGGGACCTCGTACCGGGTCCAATGCTCGAACGTGAACGTGGGAGTGGCGGTGGACGTCACCAAAAAGGATGGTTCACGGACATTGTTGGTACCAAATATCAAAGCCGCCAACAAAATGGATTTTGCTGAACTGGTGGCGGCCTATGATGATGTCGTCAAACGGGCCCGGGCTGGGAAATTGCAAGTGCCCGACTTTCAGGGCACGACGATTTCGCTCACCAATCCCGGAACCCTTGGCACCACAGCCTCCAATCCCCGCTTAATGGCTGGTCAGGCATTGATTATTGCCACCGGGGCGATTGAGTACCCACCTGAGTTTCTCGCCATGTCTCCCGAGGCGATTTCCCGAATTGGAATTAGCAAGGTCATGACGATCACCAGCACCTATGATCACCGCATTGTGCAGGGGGCCGAATCCGGATCGTTTCTGGCATTTGTTGATGAACTGCTGCGCGGAAAACATCGCTTTTACAACACCATCTTTGCGGATTTGGGAATTCCCTATAAGCCTTACCGTTGGGCGGTTGACAGCAATCCGGCAATTTTAGGTATTGATCGTCACCGTGATGAAGTCCGCAAACAGGCAAGCGTGCTTGAGTTAATCAATGCGCACCGGGTCCGCGGCCATTTGGTGGCTGATATTGATCCACTTGGCGCCATGCAATTCCAGGAACATCCGGAACTGGATATTGAAACTTATAAATTGACGATTTGGGACCTTGATCGTGAGTTCATTACCGGGGGGCTGGGCAATACTGAAAAGGCGACCCTCCGGCAGATTTTGCAATTATTGCGAAAGTACTATTGCAGTAAGGTTGGTATTGAATACCGCCATATTCAGAATCCGGAAGAAAAAGAATGGATTCGATCTCAGATTGAACGCGACCATCCACCCGTTCCGGTTGAAGTGAAAAAGCAGTTGCTGTGGAAACTCATTTCCGCCGAGCAATTCGAACGGTTTCTCGGCGTGAAATATCTGGGCCAGAAACGGTTTTCGGTCGAAGGGGCTGAAACCATCGTCGCTTTGCTTGACCAGGTGATTGAAAGCGCTCCGTCCCGTGGAATTGACGATATTGTGATCGGCATGGCACACCGGGGCCGCTTAAATGTGATTGCCAACGTAATTGGTCACTTCTGTGAGCGGATTTTTACCAGTTTCGAAGGCTCGGTCCATCCGAAATTCCCGCATGATCAGGGTGATGTGAAATATCACCAGGGGGCGTCAGGAATTCGCGATACGGCGAGTGGAAAACAAGTCAGCGTTTCCGTCTTATCCAATCCAAGCCACCTGGAATTTGTGGATCCGGTGGTAGAGGGTGTGGTTCGGGCAAAGCAGGATCAGAAAATGGAGTTGGCGACCAAATCCGGTATTCTAACCCCATCAGATCGCTACAGCAAATTTGCCGTTTTGTTGCACGGAGATTCGGCGTTTGCGGGAGAGGGAATCGTTCCCGAAACCCTCAACATGTCCCAACTGGCTGGATACAGCACCTGCGGGACACTCCATTTCATTATTAACAACCAGGTCGGGTTTACTACGACTGCCGAAGACAGCCGGTCATCAACCTATAGCACGGATGTGGCCAAAATGGTTCAGGCACCGATTTTCCACATCAATGGTGACGACCCGGAAGCCGCCTATCACGTGTTGCAGTTGGCTCTCGACTACCGACAAAAATACCACAAAGACATCGTGCTGGATGTGATTGGATTCCGCCGCCACGGTCATAATGAAGGTGACGAACCCACCTATACCCTCCCAATTATGTACCAGCGGATTCGAACCCACGAAGGCGTTCGCACCATTTACAGCAATCGGTTAATCAAGGAAGGAGTGGTCACGGCTGAAGAAGTGGCCGGATTAATTGCGGATCGGGTGCGCCGATATGAAAATGCCTTACTCGGGGCCAAAGAAATCGTATCTCGGCGCGATCTCAAGCCGGTTCTCCCAAATCCGAAAGAACCCGAAGTCATTGAAGAATTTAGCACCAGTGTCAACCAGGATGTCCTGAAAAAGCTGGCTCATGCCGTCACGGCAGTTCCGCTTGGATTTAACATCAATCCGAAAATTGTGGGCCTGTTAACCAAACGGGCCAAAATGGTGGATGGAGAAGTCCCGGTTGATTGGGCAATGGGGGAAACACTGGCATTTGGCTCGATTTTGCTCGAAGGTGTGACCGTCCGTGCCAGTGGACAGGACACAGTTCGCGGGACATTCAGCCAGCGCCATGCCGTGTTCTTTGACGCCCACACTGCCGAACCCTGGATGCCACTGACGACACTGTCAACTGAGCAGGGACAATTTCACCTCTATGATAGTCCGCTTTCAGAAGCGGGTGTGCTTGGGTTTGAATACGGATACAGCGTGGCTCACCCTGAAGCACTGGTCATTTGGGAAGCTCAGTTTGGCGATTTTGCCAATGCGGCCCAGGTGATCATTGACCAGTTTATTGCTGCTGGTGAAGAAAAATGGAATCAGCCAACTCGCCTGGTGCTGTTGTTGCCACACGGTTATGAAGGCCAGGGGCCGGAGCATTCCAGTGCTCGCCTTGAACGGTACCTTCAGCTTTGTGCGGGCGGCAATATGCAGGTTGTCAATTGCACAAATGCCCGTCAATATTTTCATCTTTTGCGCCGACAGGTAAAGATGACCCATGCCAAGCCGCTGATTGTGATGACGCCCAAGAGTTTGTTGCGCCATCCGGAAGCCTCGTCTCCAGTCACCGAATTTACTCAAGTCACCTTCCATCCGGTGCTGCTTGATTCAGCCTCCAGTGGTTCTGCCCGACGGGTTTTATTATGCAGCGGGAAGGTCTATTACGAATTGAAAGCGAAACTTCGAGAGGGAAAAGAAACCACAACTGCGATTATTCGGGTTGAGCAATTGTATCCATTTCCAAAAGCTTTATTGCTGCAGTTGCTGAATTCAGACGCGCTGGTACAGGCAACCGACATTCGATGGGTTCAGGAAGAGCCCGCAAACCAGGGGGCCTGGACCTTTGTTGAACCACGGTTGCGTCAGTTGTTGCGCCAGAATCAGACCGTCCGCTATGTTGGATTACCCGCGAGTGGCACTTCAGCCACTGGTTCGTACACCATTCACCAGATGCAACTAAAACAACTTTTGACCGAAGCGTTCGAGAATTAAAAATTCCTGGGCAAATTGCTCAGGAACTGTGTGTGGAAAAGACTCCGCCAGTTGTTCAGACCAGAGGTTTGATGGTAAGAAATAACTGAATTCGAATGGTTTAGGTGCTCATAGCCTTTAGCCTGATGAACTGGCGGCGTAATTCCTCGGTCGGTACTGAGTGTCCAGGGTTTCCAGTTTGACTTGTTCACTGGAAAATAGCTTTGAGAAGTTTTGATCGCATCTCCATTCAGGAATCAGCAACAACCTGAGGTATAGCCTTTCAGAAAATGATTTCCGTTCAGAGTTCAAGCTTTAGCTTGTGAAAATCGTGATATTGTAGGACTCAAGCACTTGATTCAACTGGAGTTATTCAAATTGTTCATCCGCAGCAAGCTAAAGCTTGAACTCTGCACCTTTTTCTGAAGAACTCTATGTGAGTCAAGTGCTATAAGATTGGGATCAGGTCCCGTTCTTGATGAGGTCAGTGAAAGCTTGAAAACAGACTTGTCCTGCAAAATAAACCCAACAGTCAGGTGAATGAAAAATCAAGGATGATGTATGACACCTCAGAAATCAAGCGCTGCTACTCCAGCAACAACGGCTGTTGCTTCAACGACTGCCGACCGACTGGCTGACCGACGAGCTATTACCCTGAGTATTGATGAAAAACTCTCGTTTTTTACCCGGTTGGCAGCCTCGGTTGATTCTGGAAAAGGTATTCCTGGGTTTTTACTGAGTGAAGTTGAACTCTATGACCTTCTCCAGAAAACAAAGCCTGATTCACGAGCTTTTCTGTTAAGTGGGAAACCAAGCCAGGGGCGAGAGCAACTGGTGCGAGAACTGGCCTACCTGATGCTTGAACTTGGAGTTGCTTTTGCACCAGCAGCCCAACACTTCCCAGGTGTCTTTGACCCCTATCTGGTGGCAGTGTTAAACGCGGCTGAAAAAACAGGTGATTATGGTCCGGTCCTGCGCCGGTATGTGAAAAACCTGATTGATCGCAAAAACATGCGCGACACTCTGATCAATGCCATGATTTATCCAGCTTTGGTGCTGGTTGTGGCGCTCGTGGTCATTGTGTTGTTTATGGTGGTCATTGTTCCCGGTTTTTCCAACATTTATGAAGGGTTATTGGGTGAGGCTCAATTCCATTGGGCGACCCAACTTGTGATTTCGACCTCAAATCTGATTGTTGGATACTGGCCAATCCTGGTGATTGGAGGCGGGGCACTCCTGTTTGGCGCCTGGTTTGGGCATAAAAATATCCCGCAGGTCAAGGAATTTGAACATCGGGCAATGCTTGCAACGCCTGTGATTGGGACACTGGTTGCTCAAGTTGATGCCTTCAACTTTCTGACAACCTTCACTATGTTGGTAAGTGCTGGTGGATTGTTAACCGAGAGTGCTGAACTGGCGGCAGATGCCCTGATTAATTCTGAACTGCGGGAAGCCGCACGAAAAGGCGGTGACCATTTTACTTCTGGCCGAACCCACTCACTGGCCGTGGCTTTTGCGACCGAACATCCAATATTTTCACCGGCTTCAAGTTTCTTTAATGAAATGAAAACCTTTGAAGAGACAGGGCGATTGGAGGTGTTGGAGAAATACGCTGATACCCTCAAGTACAATGCTGATCAAACCCGTGATCGCCTCGTCAAACTCATTGAACCATTGTCGTTGTTTCTGCTTGGTGGGCTGGTCGGGTTTTTGGTCTTTGCGTTGTATATGCCAATGTTTGAATTAATTGGACGGCTGGCAAAGTGACAAGGTGACAAGGTGACAAGGTGACCAATTGAGAGGGTGACAAGGTGACAGGGTGACAAGGTGACCACTTGACAATCTGACAGGGTGACAAGGTGATAACCTGTGATTTTGTCACCCTGTCACCTTGTCACCCTGTCACCTTGTCACCCTCTCAATGTGGCAGCGTATGGTTTTTACTTCGAGAGATTTCAGCCATCTTAGCTTTAAAATCGAGTATTTCCTGTTGAAGTTCCTTGTTGGTCATCGCCACCATTTGAATGGCTAAAATCCCCGCATTGCGCCCGGCTCCAATGGCAACTGTGGCCACGGGGACGCCTGAGGGCATTTGGACAATGGATAAAAGGGAATCAAGCCCATTGAGCGACCGACTATGAATGGGAACACCGATTACCGGCAGCGGTGTTAATGAAGCGACCATTCCTGGTAAATGAGCGGCCCCGCCGGCACCGGCAATGATAACTTGCAGTCCGCGGATGTGTGCCGATTCAGCATACAAAACCATATCGCGAGGCGTGCGATGGGCTGAGACAATGCGCACCTCATACGGGACCTCAAATTCTTCACATACCGCCACGGCTTCCTTCATGGTTGGCAAATCTGAGTCACTACCCATGATTATTCCCACCAATGGAAATGATTTTTCTTTTGTTTCCATAATCGGATTCCCCCTGTGATTGAGTGATGGAGAGCAAGGAACGATCAGTACTGCATTTTATTCTAGCTTTCAGAGTATACTCTAACACCATCAAAATGTCTTGAGTCAACAGGTTAGAGAAAGCATAAGTTTTCTGGTTTTTACCCCCGAACTCCATAAGCGCCAGGATAAGGAAAGGTGAGTCTGTTTGAAACAAGGAGATGGGGAGACACGGAGACAATTCATGGGGTGTATAAGGTTGAATAAACCCCGATTGAGAGCGGGGGAAGGCGACCATTTGTTTTTTCTCCCTGTCTCCCGCTCTCCTTGTCCCCTTGTCCAGATCGGGCGCTGTTCCCTTATTCTGGCGCTCATGCCCCCGAACCCGGACTTCCCCTCACCAGGTATGTTGAAAGCCGACTTGCGGTTTATTGGACCGGAGCGAGCCCTAAATCATGATCAATCGGGCGGCCCGAAGGGCAATTTCCCGAGCTTCGGCAACTGTTTGGCCAGTGGCGGTAACGTGCCCCATTTTGCGTCCTGGTCGTGACATCTTTTTCCCATACAGATGCACGTGTGCCCCAGGAATTGACAGTGCTTCAGTGAGACCCTTTGGTTGAGCCGGCCCCTCATTTGTACCAAGAACATTTACCATAACTGCTGCCGGAGCAACCATTTGAGTTGATCCAAGCGGGAGCCCGACGATAGAGCGAACGTGATTCTCAAATTGCGAGGTAAAACACCCCTCGATTGAAAAGTGACCTGAATTATGGGGGCGTGGGGCAATTTCATTGATCATCAGATCGCCATCGGTCATTAAAAAGAGTTCGATTCCAAAAATCCCAACCGCATCCAGACTGGTCATGATCCGTTTTCCAAGCTCTGATGCCCGACGAATTGAATTTTCGCTGATGGCGGCTGGGGCCAGCACGGTATGACACATATGCGCATGCTGGATGGTTTCAACCACCGGGTAGGCGGTTTCGTCTCCATGGGAAGATCGAGCCACCATAATGGCCAGCTCTTTGGTAAAGGGAACAAATTCTTCAACCATCAGCAGACCGCTCCGCCTGGCCAATTTTTCAAAGGCTGGAATGACATCTTCTGGGGTGCGAAGCAGTTCGTTTCCATAGCCATCATAGCCATTCCGGCGGGCTTTGAGCATCAATGGCCAGCCAAAAGATCTGGCACAGTCCAGGATTTCCGGTGGTGATTCAACCGCCGCAAATCTGGGGACGGGAAGACCGGCTCGTTTGAGGGCGGTTTTCTGAAGAAATTTGTCCTGGATGGTGGCAAGGGTTCGGGCGGATGGGTAGAGATGAACGCCGCATGATTCGAGGTAGGTTAACGCTTCGCCATCAACAAATTCGTTTTCAAGCGTAACCACATCGGCATATGTGGCCAGTTCGTCCAGCAATTGCTGGTCGTTCCAGCTTCCAACCCAGGAGTTTGGAGTCAGAAACGACGCCGGACTTTCTTCTTCGCGTTCGAGAATTCCCACCTGAAACCCAAGTCGAAACGCAGCATAAGCCGTCATCCGGGCCAGTTGTCCGCCTCCCAGAATACCAATTCGTGAAGTCATAAAATATACAGTGAAGAGAGATCACGTCCCAAAAACTGAAAAACAGGAGTGAGAATAGAATGATGATTGAAAATTCAGAGTATTCAGCAGTTGAAAAGCTGAAAGGGATGTGAAATATAGTACACTTTGTTTTTCAGCCGAAAGCCAAAGACCGTACCGCTGTCTTCCAAATTCATCACCAAATCCAAGAAACGTTGAGTACTCAGGGAGTTAGCGCTCTGAGTGCCACGAGATTGATTTTTGCCTTGAGGAGTATTTGCCAATTATGCCAAGCAGTCGTCATCGAAATGTTGAACGCAAACGTAAATCCGCCGCCTCGCGCGCCATCAAGCCTTCACCAACCCGTCAGAGTGAAGATTCATTGAGTGGCGGTGGTGGCGGTGTTTCAGGCTCCAGTAGTCGAAATGGTGCTCAATCGCAGTCAGGTGGACCCAATTGGATGATTTTGGGTGTTGTTGGTCTGATTGTCGTGGTGTTGGTGGGCCTGTATTTGACTTCTGGAACGAAGCCGGCTCCAGCTCCCGCCTCAACCGCCTCGACCACGCAACCTGCCCAGCCAGCCACACCTCCGAAAAATGAAATTGTTTCACTGCCGGCCACTAAAGAGCCAGAACCCTCCACGCCGACTCCAACTGTCAAGGAACTCAAAATTGAAGATGTCGCCGTTGGGAAGGGGGCGGTTGCCAAACTCGGTCAAGAGGTTTCGGTCCACTACACCGGCACTTTGCTCAATGGAACCAAATTTGACAGTTCACGGGATGGAGGCAAACCGCTCACGTTTACCCTTGGAACATCAGGCATCATCGAGGGCTGGAATAAAGGAATCGCTGGAATGAAAGTTGGTGGAAAGCGAAAGCTCACCATCCCGGCTGATCTGGCGTATGGTGCTACCGGTCGCCCGCCGGTGATTCCTCCTGATTCACCACTGCTTTTTGATGTCGAACTGGTTTCGGTGAAAGATGCCGCCAAACCAGACGCCGCTAAAGACGCTAAAAAGAAATAAATAGAAAATAAGACCGCCAGTTGCTGGACTGGCGGTTGGCTCTTTTCAGGGCCAATGATCTGCGGAAATTGAACTTATTGAGAGTGAGGACCTCATGGAGATTCGGATCGAAATTACTGACCGCGATATCCAGGATCTGGTGTGTAAAAACCTCCAGACTGTTTTGTTGCGGTTGGCTGGAAGCTTGTATCGGGCGCCCGTGTCAGTATCAGGACAAATTCCGCAGTTTCGAATCATTGAACAATCGCTTGAACTGGGTCAGCCTTATGGGTGTTTGGGCATACTGGCTGCGGATCATAAAAATAGCTCGCTGTTGATTCATGTAACCAAAGGAGAAATCGGAATTCCGGAAGTCATCCGAATCCTCCAGGTCAGTGCACTGTTGAGGTTGCAGTTGATGAACTCGCTCCAATTACGGTTGGGAGCTATTCAGGACCAAAATCGAGCCACTGGCACTACAGAGAGTTCATTGATCACGTCATTTGAGGAAGAAATGAAAGATCGGGGAACTCCGGCCATGATTTATCCGGTCGTTATTGGCTCCAGGTTTACCAATGAGGCGCTTCTGCTGATGTATGGGTTAAATTCCCAGGTCAACAAGTCGCCAATGGTTTCCAATTTAGCTCCAGGAATGATTTTTGCCGGGACCTTTCATCTCTCAATCGCCTTGACCGGCAGCACGGTGGAAACACCTCAGGTCCAGTTTGAGGTCGAAGATGCGCTGAGCAAAGCGAGTTTGAACGCAGGGTCTCACCAAACACCAGGCCGCGAAATTCTCAAAACCTATGCGGATGAAACTGGGGAGCGGTTGATTCGTGAGTTTTTAGACTACGAGCAGCAAAAGAAAGCCCATAAAAGCGGGATGTTCCGTGCTTACCAGGAATGATCGGTGCGGTGTTAACTGCGGTTTATTCCCCTCAAGTCCTGAGAGTTTAAGCGATACAGGATAAACGAAGCACCAGTTCTTCACATAAATTTCGGGGTTGCGGTATAAATCCATTTGCTTTCTTGTCTTTTCCAGTTTAGGCTTAGTCCAGTTACCGCGTTATCATTCCAATCGTTAATTTCACTTCACAATCCTCGACATTAACAGGCACTTGAAGCTTCAGATTCAATACTCGAAACTTTTCAAGGGTTTGGAGGGATACTGTGCCCACACCTATTGATTTCTGGCAAAAACAAAATCATGGACTTCGTGTTGCATTCATTGACGGGTGTAAACACGAAGCCACCCACCTGGCGATCCATCAGGTTCCGCTCGATTTGGAACTGACCCTGGAAGCTGCCGAACAACGATTAAATGACCTGGTGGAATATCAGGTGATTATTGTTGGCGTGACGGTTTATCCAATCCGACGACGAGTCATTGGTGAACTGCGGCGGGTCAACCCACAGGCGGCGCTCATTTTTTTACGGCTCTCTCCTGGAGTCGGCGCTGGGGAATCTGGCCTCGAAGTTCGGGACCAGGTCATTGCTGATATCATGCTCAGTTCGAATTCCCCAAAAATCGTCTGGCAGGCGGCTGAATCCATATGTCCAATTTTTCCATTCCCGGCCAGTCCAGATATGAAGCGACCCCCAGAAGCTTCTCTGGTGGAAAAAGCTGTCCGGGTTATTTCAATGCATTACACTGACCCCTCACTGAATTTGCATCGGGTCGCTGATAAACTTGGGCTTTCAGCCGGTCAGCTATCACGCATTTTGAATAAACACGCGGGAATGCGCTTCCGTCAGCTTTTACAGCAAACACGCCTGGAAGCCGCCAAGCAAATGCTGGCCGCCGGAAACACCAGTATTAAAGAAGTTGCTTATAGTGTTGGATTTAGCGACAGCGACTACTTTTCCAGGGCCTTTAAGCGCTACACCGGGGATTGTGCCACCACGTTTAAAGGAAATACCTTTAGTTAAGTCATTTGTAGGGAACAGACTCTGGACCGATGTTTTCCAAAGTCGTGAACATCGGTCAATCTGGCGCCTCATCAAAGACCAGGACAGGCAAGCTGATGGTAAAAGCCGTTCCCAATCCTTCAGTACTCTGAACTGAGACCTTGCCGCCATGAGCAGCCAGAATGCGCTGTACAATTGCCAAACCAAGACCCGTTCCCAGGTGTCGGGTGCGTTGCCGGGCCTGGTAATATGGGTTGAAGAGGTAGGGCAGATCTTTGGCTGGAATTCCGGGGCCGTTGTCAATCACGCTGATCGCCACAAATTGTTTTCCTTCCTCTAAGTCCCTGCCATCAATCAGTCGAGTCGTAATCGTGATCTCGCCAGTGACCGGCGTAAATTTGACGGCATTGCTAAGTAAATTCACCAGCGCGCGATTGATTTTGGGGGCATCCACCGACAGCATCGGCAAATTTGATTCATGATTGATCTTGATGGTGATCTGCTTTTGGGTGGCAAGCAAATCCAACTGATGGACGGCGGATTGAACCACTTCAATTGGGTTGGTCAACGTGAGTTCAAGTTGCAGTCCACCAGCTTCGGCCTTTGAAAAATCCAGGATTTCATTGACCAGGGAGACGATATTATTCACCGTCGTAAAGCCGTCTACACAAAGTTGGGTCAGATTTTCGTCCAGAATACCAAGGTCTTGAGCACGAAATTCCAACAGTTCCAAAACCCCCAGCACAACTGAAAGCGGTGATCGAATATCATGGACCAGGACGGCGGTGAATTCTTCGCGTTGGCGGGCCAGTTCCTCAAGTTTACCGACTGTTTCCGAGAGCTGATGGTTGCGGTCCTGAATTTCTTGAAAGAGTTGGGCTCGTTCAATTGCAAGTCCGGTCTGATTGGCAATCGCAACAATAAATTCCACTTCTTCAGGTTCCCAGGGACGTGGGCGATCACACTGATGGATCGCCAACCCTGCCACCACTTTGCCACGGGCGTGCAGAGGTGTTGCAAACAGGGCTTTGGGCATCAGTTCCTGCAACACCTGCTGGTTGACCACAGTCAGGTATTTATCCTGGTCCCGGTTGAGTAGCGGTGGATTGGCCAGGGGCTCTAAGTCCGCAATGGAGATGGTTTCACCCTTGGCCAAAACATTGCGGCCAATTGGAGCATTCCGAAGTGGGATCTGATAGGACTTGACACTCAAAGTTGCTTCTTTGACTGACTCACATCGCGTCACAAGAAATTCCCCAGGTTCATCAATTTCAAAAATGACACATCGGCTGGCATTCAGAATGTCACGTAACTCATCAACTGTCGCCTGAAAGACCTGGTCCAGGTCAAGGGAGCGGGTGATTCGTTCCGTGGTTCGATTGAGCAGTGACTCACGGCGAGCCTGTTGTTGAGCCTGGGCAAAGAGGCGAGCATGTTGGAGGGCAATGCCGGTTTGCGTGGCCATTGACTCTAAAAAGGTAATTTCCTCTTCTGACCAGGTCCTCGGTTTGGTGCACTGGTGGAGCGCCAATCCATACGAAGTCGTCGTCTGTCTTTTCTCGCTCAACAGAATTGGTACGGCCACGATGGATTGCACCTGGGTCTGTTCAATCCAGGGGCTCAGGGCGTCAATTCCGGTAGCTGTTTGGATATCAGAAATCTGATTTGATTGATTGTGATCTAAAACGGATTGAAAAAACTGAGCCGCGGCACCTTCAAGGATAAGCTGACGGCTGGCGGAAACTCCGGATCCGATTGCCTCGGTTCGGATCAACATTTGGTGCATGACGGCGTCGAGTTCAAAAATCACCGCCCGGTCAGCCCGAGCCACAACCCGGATTTCCTCCACGGTGGAACGCAGGATTTCTTCAATATTGAGCGAACTGCGAATTCGGTCAGCGATTCGACGCAGCAGGGCTTCCCGGTTGGCTTTGTCGGCCAGTTGCCGCTTTAATTCATAAATGCGCATGGCACTTCGAACGCGTGCCAGTAGTTCTTTCGGTTCACAGGGTTTGACCAGATAATCATCGGCGCCTGAATCAAGGCCAGATACCTTGTCGTCGAGTTCACCTTTGGCCGAAACCATAATGATTTGGAGATTCTGAAATTCAGGATTTTCCCGAAGGCGACGACAGACTGAGGGGCCATCCAGGACAGGCATCATCCAATCAAGCAGAATCACTCCAGGTTGGTCATGCTCGGCTGCGTCCAGCCCTTTTTGCCCATCATCTGCCTGAGTCACCGTAAATCCAGCCTTGGTCAGTACCTTACGCACGATGAGGCGGAAATTGGGATCATCATCAACAACCAGTACTTTTTCCTGATGAATAGTCACACCTGCACCTCTTACCTCCTCAACGCATTCAACCTGATCAAGACAAAATATTCTTATTACTCCAGGCAAGATTTGGACCTTCACCTTGCGAAGCAGATGGCGGCTTGTAGCCCAGGAATCGAGCTACAAGCACGACTCAATCCAAACCTTCGCTGTTGTATTAGCCGGTTGGCCGTTCGGGTGATGGCTGAAAGGCCGTAAAGTCACGTGCAAATCGTTCAGCATAATCTGCTAGCAACTCATCAATCCGGTGATAATCGGGAGACGACACAATCAGGCCAGCGTGATGTTTTTTGTGGAGCGTCCAGACGATCTCTGGGTCCTTATAAGCCAAATAATCCGGGTATTCCTGACGGGCGAGGGAAACCAGAAGTCCGGCATGGTTCTTTTTCAATTTGGGAAGCTTGTATGGGGTTTTGTCGTCACTGATTTCCAGTTTCGCCCATTCTGCCCACAAGTTCATTCCGGTGGCGGCTTCAATTAACTCCACGATATTGGCACCGCCAACCCGTGATGCTGTTTCAAGAAAGTAAAATTGCCCGTCTGCGGCACCTTTGATGAATTCAGTATGCGAAACGCCATGCACCAGACCCAGTGCCGCCATCACTTCCCGATTTTTGGCCAGCAACGCCTGTTCGTCAGCATCTCCGCGCATCATGGTTCGAGTCGTAAAGACCCCGCCGCCATGGGCCACCGCCATGGGTGGTGTGCCATACCGACTGGCAATTGAAAAGAGGACCTTTTTGTTGGTGATGATGCTGTCAACATGGAAAACATCCCCAGGCACAAACCGTTCCAGCACATAAAAAGATTGTTTATCTCCGAGTGAATCCAGAATCGGCCAGATTTCATGAGCATGCTCAATCTTCTTGATTCCGACGGCGGATGCTTCAAACCGTGGTTTGAGCACCCAGGGGGGAGGTACCCGCTCCATATATTCCCGAATCTGGTCATAATTCAGGGCGTGAACAAATTCAGGCACCGGTATCCCTGAATCTCTGGCTTTGACCCGCATGGCCAGTTTGTCGCGGAAATAGCGGGCAGTTGTATCGCCCATGCCCGGAATGCGGAGGTGTTCACGCAGGGCGGCGGCGGTTTCAACATCAAAGTCATCAAGTGCGACGATTCGGTCAATGGTTTGCGTCCGAGCCAGATAACTGATTCCTTTGATCACGTCATCCCGTTTCCATTTTTTGTTGTCATCTGGAATCAGAAATATGTCGTCGAGGCTTTCCCTCGGCCAGTCAGCATCGGCAATGCTTTCTGAAGTGACGAGAAAGGTACGGCACCCCTGCCGCTTGCATTCCCGCATAAATTCCTGTCCTTTTTCATAACTAGCCAGGCAGAGAATCGTCAAAGGACGTGATTCTGTCATGGGCAACTCCTTCACAAGAAAGATAAATAGAAATATGACGGGGGACAGCCGCTCGCTGCCCGAAACTGATCCTCAACGGGGAACTGGTCAGGGCTGTGCCACACGAATTGACCAGGGAAACCCTCATCGTTCAAATCAGAGCACACCGATGATGGAAGATTGCAACGGGAATAACGGGAATCAAGAGATGACCTTTGCAGCGAGCGCTTACGTTAGCAAGAAATCTCTTATTCGCCAAGAACCAAAATCATCCAACTCTGGTTGCCAACACCGCACCTGGCTCCGCTATACTGGCTGTTTTCCCTCGATACCTCAATTTTGACGCTTAACCCCTGGATGGTCCCTGCTGATTCGTACATCAGAATCGTCCACTGATCTACACAAATTCTGAGCGTCCCATTCCTGAAAATCACTGGATGCACTATGGCAAATTTGAATTTTACCTACCGGCTTTTAATTGAATATGATGGGACTCGTTATCACGGATGGCAGGAACAGGCCAATGCTCGAACTGTCGCTGGGGAGTTACGAGCCATTGCCTGTGAAGTATGCAATGAGAAGGTGGATTTTGGTGGCGCTGGGCGAACTGACGCCGGTGTTCATGCTTTGGGGCAGGTTGCCCACCTGCGAACCTCCAAACGTCATAATCCAGTTGAGTTACAGCGGTCAATCAATAATTTGCTGCCAGCGGATATCAATCTCGTCCGCGTGGAAATTGCCCCACCGACATTTCATGCCCGCCACGATGCCCTGGCCCGATATTATCTGTACCAGTTGGCAACGCAACGCACGGCTTTTGGCAAAAAATATGTCTGGTGGATCAAAGAGAACCTGGATCTCAGACAAATGCGCAAAGCCGCTGAACATTTTGTCGGGCTCCATGACTTTGTCCACTTCAGTCAACCGGATCCCAGCATTCTTGGAAATCCCAGGAAATCTGAATCAACCCGAGTTGATATCCACCGGCTGACCATCGAAACTGGCCAGGGCATGGTCTATGTCCGAATTGGAGCTTCTCATTTTCTGTGGAAAATGGTGCGACGCATCGTTGGCACTCTGGTTGAGGTAGGGCAGGGAGAGGTGAGTCCAGATCTCATTCCGGAATTGCTGCGGCGTGGGTCACCGGAAATCGCCGCCCATACAGCACCGGCTTCAGGGTTGTTTTTAGAGCGAATTGAATATCCAGGCGACCCGAAATCGAACCCGACCGCGCCGAAACTCAATATCCCCTCGCTTTAAAGATGACAAAGTGACAAGGTGACCATTTGACAAGGTGACTCTGTCACTTTGTCAAATGGTCACCTTGTCACCCAGTCACCTTGTCATTTTGTCATTTTGTCACAAACTAGGGCAGTTCTGGGTGACGTGGGAACTTCTGATAGGGCAGGCGTACCCCACGCACAAAGACACGGTCACAACGCATTTCGGCTGGGGCTTCAAACCCTTTTGCCCCATTGGCGCAGATAATATCGTCCTGGTCAATTCCGTCACCGCTGATGCCAATCCCACCGACTAATTTCCCGCCTTTGTAGAGGGCCAATCCCCCAGCAAAAATCTGGAGGCCATTGCGGATATTCGAAAGCAATGGGCGTGGTGCTTTGACGTTCAAAATGTCAATGATGGATGGCGCCAGGACGTCGAGTTGGAGGCCGACGTTAAACGGAGAAAAGTTTCGGATTGAAGAACTCAACGGGGCATTTTCTGAACCTGTAATGCCGTCCGGGAAGAATGGACGATGCAGGAACCCAATTCCCCGGTCACTGAACGCGACCGAGCCATCAAGACGAATGCCTTCGTTGGCCAGTGCATCCACATAGTTGCCGGCTCCGGCACGTCGCAGAAGCTGGGCCGCATCCGGGCGGCTAAACAGCAGTGAAGATCGGGCTTTCTGGCAACTCACATCGAGTCCAAAAATTGGGGCGTCAGGTGTGGCTCGAATGCCCAAAATTTCACCATCAACCCCAACGACAGCCACATTCACTTCAGCAAAGCTGCCAATTGGTTGACGAATCGCACCCCGAGTACGGTAAGCTGAGGCAATTGCCTGAGCCAGCATTGTTTCAACTTCGTCGGCTGAAAGGTCGCGATTGCCACGGATGGGAAAGGCTTCTTCCATTCGATTATTATCCCGGTCAAGATCAAGCACATCCATCACGATTCGGACCGACATATTCCGTAGCGTTCCGCACTTAAACTGGCTGCGTTCACCAAGATAGGGAATTCCAGGTTGAATACCGCCTAACGGGTTAAGTGCGGTGTTGAGAAATTTGCCAACCCGGCTCAGATTGACCAGGTTTTCAGCGCCCTGGGGTGGAGCATTGAGGTAGGGAAGTCGGACCCCATCCACATAAATATTATCGGCCTGGACCAGTTCCGGTGGTTCATACCCACGGGCACCGGCCCGAGCAATGATTTCTTCAACTGATTGGTCGTTGTCGTCTGGGACTTTGTCAACCCCATAGGCGCCCTCAACTTCGACACCAATGCCGCCAACCGGGATGTCGCCCATAAACAGTGGAACTCCACCTGGGTCACCTGAAATGCCCAGTGGAAGGCGCGGGTTGACGTCGCTGATCAAAAACAAGTTGGAAAATTGAACCCCAAACAGTGGGCCGCCTGGGGAAAAGTTCACCCCTGGTGGAATGTTTTCTTGAATGATGAAACTAGCTGATCGTGGGGTGAACGCATTGCCGGTCGTTTGAAAGACTGATCCAGTGCCAGCTTTGGAAATGGCCATGAATTCAGTTTGAATATTTGGAACTGAGGGGAGTTCAAGCGGGCCGGGTGTGGTACCGCCTTCAATTCGGCCAAACCGGTTGGCACCTTTCATGCGGTACACAGCCAGGACGTTGACTTCTCGATCAGTGATGGCAATGGTGGCTTTCACGCCCAGGTTCATGGCTCGCGTCACTGCCTG
This sequence comes from Acidobacteriota bacterium, assembly GCA_016208495.1. Taxonomy (NCBI): domain Bacteria; kingdom Pseudomonadati; phylum Acidobacteriota; species Acidobacteriota bacterium. Next base: position 36,158 of record JACQXX010000002.1, read on the forward strand.
TTGAATTATCCGGTTTACGTCCGAGACGGCCAATGCCTTTGCGTCCGGATTGGGACACATAACCTTATTCAACCCAATGGTTGGATACTGGGGGGCTGGTGCTGGCGATAGACTGGAGGCTGCCGTCCCAGAAATTGGGCCTAAAGGGAGTGATAGCGATGAAGCTACCATCAGCAAGGTGAACACAAGAGGAATGAATCGAGATCTGGAGGTTTTCATGGAGATCATGCCTTCCTTACGAAATTGTACGTGAGCCCCAGCCGCTTTTGCCGAGACACAAGTCACCTCGGCAAGCAGGTATTCAAAAAGAGGACACAGCCCTCCCTTTACCTGGGTGGCACTGGGTTTCAAGTCAGTTACTGTTCAGGATGCAGTCGAACGACCCTTAGAATGAAGGGCTGCTCACCACGATTGGGTCTGCACGTTAAGCGGGAATCCAGACGATGTATGACCCATTACCCTCGAAAGACAATCACAACAATACGGTGGTGCAAAAACCTGAATCTTGAATCAACAATCACGGTTAGGCCAAAACGGCGGTGAAACGATCAGTTAGAAAATGAGGAGTTCAGTGAAAACTGCGAGACAAGCGAGTTGAGAATACCAAAATCTTAAAAAAAATACAGACCAAAATTTGACTTCATGAAAAATTCAAGACTATTATTGGCGCACGGAATCCAGCTACCCATCCACTCAACAGCGATCAAACAACATCTTTCTCCTGCCGGTTTGAACGCTCCACCCCAAACTGGCGTGATGCGGTGTTCATCAATCAGAGGCTTTAATTCCTTTCAAAAAGCCACTTTCGCATCACTATTCACTTGAAAGTTTTCTAACCTGATCTTTTTGAATCCAAACAAGTCACGACCACTTGTGCGAAGGTTTCAACCCTCGGATCTTCTTTGGGCTGAAGGCTTTTGTTTTTGACCAGTGAGGAATTTTCTGAAAGCGCAAGCACTGTCGTTGAAATATCTTCAAAGCACCACCCCCCTATTTGAGCCCTGACGTTGCCTGACCCCGGTTCCAGCCAAACCGAGGAATTGACCATGACTGGAAGTTGATGGTGTTGGCGCAACGACAACCTTACAAGGAGCGGCGATTATGAACAGTGGCCTGCACCGTTTGCTGGTTCTCCTCTTTGCCACCTGTCTGATATGCGTGATGTCGGGAATTGTCTCGGCACAGAATGTGGCGCAAAGCACCCTGAGTGCCCCCGAAGCCGCAGCCAACTCACCAGATTCCGCCACTGGCGAGGATCCGCAAGTTGACCTGCAAAACCCACCCAAAAATGTACCTGGCGCGGCTGGTCGTTCCAGCGTCAAGCCAAAAAGTACCCAAAACGAAGGGGATCCTGGACCTCCAGTGGAAGACCGCTGGCGGATAGGGTTTCCGGAGTGGAACCGTACCGTGAAAGGAAGCTTATCCAACCCCTATCGGCAAAATGTGCTGAAGGGGGATTATCCGATTTTTGGTCAGTACAACTTTTTTGTGCTCACCATGGAAAGCATCACGGCCAACATCGTCCGTCGGCTGCCGGTTCCAAGTGATGTCAGTACCAACAAACCTGATAGCGAAGAGTTTTTTGGCCGTGGCGGCCAATATATTCTGCAGCAAAATTTTCTGGTTTCGGCGGAGTTGTTCCATGGTGATGCTGCCTTCAAGCCAGTTGACTGGCGGGTTCGATTCACCCCGGTGTTCAATATCAATTATGTCAACACGGGTGAGAATGGCATCATCAATCGAGACGTTCGACGCGGCACCAACCGTCTTGATGGACACGTTGGTCTGCAGGAAGGATTTGTTGAAGTCCGGCTGGGTGACACCTCTCGCGTCTTTCCGTTTTTGCGGGGCAAGGGAAGTCGTGGTGGACACAGCCCATATTTTGACACGACTTCGCTGCGGGCGGGGATTCAACAATTCAACAGTGATTTTCGTGGGTTGATTTTCTTTGACAACAACCTGGGCGTTCGCCTCTTTGGAAATCATCAAGACAACAAATATCAATACAACGTGGCCTATTTCCACATGCTGGAAAAGGATACCAATAGTGGACTGAACACGTTTGACTTCCGCAGTCAACGGGTCTGGATTGCCAATCTGTACCGGCAGGATTTTATTAAAAAGGGTTATACCGCTCAGTTGAGCATCCACTATAACGATGATCAGCCCTCCATCCGATATGACACCAACAACTTCCTGGTTCGTCCCCAGCAAGTTGGAAATGTGACGCCCCATAGCATCAAAGCCGGGTACATTGGATGGACTGGGGACGGGCACTTCCGTCGAATCAACATCAATCACGCCTTTTATCAGGTGTTTGGGCAAGATAGCCGCAACCCGATTACTCAGCGGTACGAGCGCATCAATGCCCAGCTCGGCGCTCTTGAACTGTCAATGGACCGTGACTGGCAACGATTTAAAGTCTCCGGGTTTTTTACCTCTGGGGACAACGGGATCAAAGATGGTCGAGCCAACGGGTTTGACTCAATCCTGGACAATCAGTTTTTTGCCGGTGGCGAAACCAGTTTCTGGAACAGCCAGGAAATCCGCCTGACCCAGACCGGGGTAGCCTTGACGACGCAAAACAGCCTCATTCCCTCGTTGCGGAGCAGCAAACTTCAGGGACAGTCCAACTATGTGAATCCTGGGATCATTGTCGTCAATGGTGCCTATGAAGCTGAGTTGACCCCGCGAGCCCGACTGGAAGTGAATTTCAACTATATGCGCTTCCATCGGACCCAGGTCTTGAAAGAATTACTCTTTCAGCCGAAAGTCCGGCACAACATCGGGTTTGACTACGGCGCCGCGTTGATTTACCGGCCATTGCTCAGCGAAAACATCATCTTCAAGTCCGGCATTTCAGTGTTTACCCCACTGAGCGGATTTACTGACATTTATACCTCAAAATGTGAACCTGGTGTGAATTGCGGCCAGGGCCAAAAAACACTGTTTGCGCTTTTCTCTAAGGTTGTTGTGACGTTCTAATCCGCTTCTGGACTGACGTTATTGAACAAGCACTTGTGAACTGATCGCTTTCATAATCAAGAAGAGAGGGAAAGACACATGCGTTCACTCGGGAAACTCTCTTGGATCAAGTTATTGAGTTGTGGTCTGGTCCTTGGGCTGGCTCTGGTCGTGTTTGGCGTCCGATGGAACGGCGCCCGGACCCAGGCCGCTTCCACCACCTCGACCCAACCCGCAAACGAGACCGAATTTGCAACCGACCCCGAGACAGCGACGCCTTCATCTGCACCGGCGCCTTCAAAAGATGCGCCAAAGAGCACCAAAGCCGGCGACCGATACGCGCAGGATGCGGATGATTCAGGATGTAAAAGCTGTCACCAGGGGGTTGAACCATCCCACGTCAATATTAAAGGTCAGGAAGATCCAGTCATTTCATGTGTGTACTGCCACGGTGGGAAGGGCGAAGTCAAAGCCCCAGCCGGTGAGCAAATGGGTGCCGCCGGCTATGAAAAAGCCAAAAACGAAGCCCACGTACAACCGAAATACCCCAAGAAATGGCAGGATGCCCGGACCAATAAACTCAGCTCGGCCAATCCGGTCCGATCATATGAACTGTTAAATCAGGAAGACCCGAAATTTATCCGCTTCATCAACCCTGGCGATTTACGCGTGGCTGATGTGTCATGTGGCGAATGCCATGCCGAAGAAGTGAAGTTTGTCCGCACCAGCATGATGACCCACGGCGGCATGCTCTGGGGCGCGGCGCTCTATAACAATGGGGCCTATCGGGTCAAAAACTCCCAGTTTGGGGAAGCCTACAACATTGATGGGTCGCCAATTCGATTGGAAACCCACCCGAAACCCACGCCAGAGGAAACCAAATACAAAGGCGTGATTCCGTTCTTGAACCCGTTGTTGCGCTGGGAAGTTTCCCAACCTGGAAACATCCTGCGTGTGTTTGAACGTGGCGGGAAGAAAGTGGCCGAAGTGGGGAACCCGCTTCCGGAAGAACTCCCTGGCTTGCCGCAAGTGAAGTTGAGTCCACGTGGATTTGGGACGGTCCTGCGGACTGACCCGGTCTTCCTCGGTTTGCAAAAGACCCGATTGTTGGATCCATTGCTGTCATTCCTTGGCACCAACGATCAACCGGGTGACTATCGGTCCAGCGGGTGTACTTCGTGTCACACCCCCTATGCCAACGACCGATTTGAAGCCCACTCGGCTCAATTTGCGAAGTACGGGCACGAAGGCAAATCCTTTACGGCTGATCCGACGATTCCCAAAAACGAACCGGGTCACCCGATTAAGCACCAGTTGACCAGTGCCATTCCCACCAGCCAGTGTCTGGTCTGCCATATGCACCCTGGCACAAACCTGGTGACCACCTATGCCGGGTTTATGTGGTGGGACAATGAAACCGATGGCGACAAGATGTATCCGGAAAAGAGCGCCAAACTCAGCAATGAGGAATTGGAAAATATTCGCATCCGCAACCCCGAAGGGTCAGCCCAGAAAGGCAAATGGGGGACGGATACTGAATTTTTGAATCAAACCGGCTCGCCGGATTTCAATAAACAGCTCAAACGGACCCAGTTTGCCGATTTCCACGGCCATGGCTGGATGTTCCGGGCAATTTTCAAACAGGATCGCAAAGGCCATTTCCTCGATGCCCAGGGAAATAAAGTTGAGAATGTGACCGGCGAAGCCATGCATCAGGCCACACAACCCTACACGGAAGCGGAATACAAAGCCTGGCAGGAAAATAAACCTGTTCGACCAGGGGTTCCGGTCCATTTGAAGGATATCCACCTTGATGCCGGAATGCATTGTGTTGACTGTCACTTCTCGCAAGATGGACACGGCAACGGGAAGCTCTATGGTGAGCCACGGGCCGCGATTGAAATTTCCTGTATTGATTGCCACGGATCAATCTATAAGAAAGCTCTTTCAGACGGTAAAAACACAGTGACTACTGGGTTTGCTGGCGGGAACAAGCTTTCCAAATACAAAGTCTGGGTCAAAGGAAAGAGCAAGAAACAACCCGTCTTGGAACTCCGGGATGGCAAGATCTTCCAGCATTCCGCCCTTGATCCGGAAAAAGAGTGGGAAGTGGTGCAAACCGTTGACACCATTGATCCAAACAGTCCGCACTACAGCGAAAAATCCCGTCTGGCCAAAACCATGCAGAAAGATGGCCGTTCGTGGGGAGCCGTACCAAACCAGGCGCCAACCTACAAGTGGGATCCAGACAAGAAACAAACCGTGTTGGCCAACAATCCGGACTTCGAACTGGCCCATAATGATAATCGGATGACCTGTTACGCCTGTCACTCGTCGTGGATGACCAGTTGTTTTGGCTGTCACCTTCCGATGGTGGCCAACCAGAAACGTAATATGGCCCATAACGAAGGCGGACCCGAAACTCGGAACTGGACCAACTATAACTATCAGGTATTGCGCGACGATGTGTACATGCTTGGGGTCGGCGGGACTGCCACTGGCGCCATCGAATCGGGTCGTGATACCGGCGGGTTAATTGCCCCAGTTCGGTCATCAAGTGCCGTCATCGTAGGTTCAAAGAACGCGAACCGTAACTGGCTCTATTCGCAACAGCAAACCATTTCGTCTGAAGGATATTCCGGACAGGCAATGAACACCCACGTTCCACACACCGTGCGTGGAAAGGGTGAAACCAAGCAGTGTACCGATTGTCATATCTCGAAGGACAATGACAATAACGCGATCATGGCTCAGTTGCTGTTGTTGGGTACCAACTATGTCAACTTCATGGGTCGCTTCATTTATGTGGCCGCTGGTGAACATGGCTTTGAAGCTGTGGTTGCCACGGAACGTGATGAGCCACAGGCCGTGATTGGAAGCACGCTGCATAAGCTGGCCTATCCAGAAGAGTACAAAAAACACGTTGACAACAAACGTGAACTCACCGAAGCCTATGAACACCACGGCCACGTCGTCAGTCTGCAAATGCGAGGTGAATACCTCTATGCGGCTGAAGGTGAAAAGGGCATCCATGTGTATGATATCGCCAACATTGATGATAAGGACTTCTCGGAACGGATTACATCGGCGCCGGTCTCGCCATTAGGGCAGAAGTTCTATGTCAAAACCAAACACGCCACAGCGATTGCTTCTCCGACCACGCTTGGGGTTGACCCAACCCGCGAGCACCTGCCTGAAAATGAAGAACAACCTATCAGTCTCGTCTATGCCTTCCTCTATGCTTCAGATAAAGAAGAAGGACTGGTCGTGATTGGTGATGGCCTGGACGGAAAACATGGTCCGGGTGTGGCCACCTTGCTCGATGGTGACCCGGCCAATAATTTCCTGAAACGTCAACCAGGATTTAATCCGGATGGCAAGCTCAGCGGCGCCGAAAACCTGACGGTGGCTGGCAACTGGGTGTACCTCCTGTGTGACAAAGGCGTGGCGGTGATTGATATTTCAAATCCGCTCAAGCCTGAACTGAAGACGATTGTCGAAGGCTTTCACGAGCCAAAAAGCATTGCGGTTCAGTTCCGATATGCCTTCGTCACTGACGAAGAAGGGATGAAAGTCATTGACGTCACTCGACCCGAACGGGCCAAGCTGGTCAAAGACGCCGAAGTCCCGATCAAACACGCTCACGGAATCTATGTGGCACGCACCTATGCCTATATCGCGGCTGGTGAAGAAGGTCTGGTGATTGTTGACATTGAAAAACCAACCCAACCAAAACTTGACCAAACCTACAACGCCAACGGTGAAATCAACGATGCGCACGACGTGAAGGTCGGCATGACGAATGCCAGCGCTTTTGCTTACATTGCCGATGGAAAGAACGGAATGCGGGTGCTGCAAATCATGTCACCTGAAACCAACCCGAACTTCCTGGGCTTTAGCCCACGGCCAATGCCGGAACTGATTGCCACCTATCCAATGAAAGGCCATGCCCTGGCCATTTCAAAGGGATTGGATCGAGACCGGGGTGTGGATGAAAGCGGAAATCAGCTTGTGGTCTTTGGTCGTCGTGGGGCACGTCCATTTAACCTGGAGGAAATGCGGACGATCATGCGGCCACGGGTAACCAACGAACCCCCAGGCCCACCAATCAATGCTGAACCTCCAACCGTGGGATTACTCAACCGTATCCAGGCACTCTTTACCCTGGATGCTTCGAAAGCGCTCTTCGGATTGGCTCTGGTCCTGCTGCCGTGGCCGTTCCTGAGGCGCCGGAAAAACGAGTAGCGCTCGTACTTTTCAGGAAAAGTTCAGAGTTCCGCCAACGGGCGGCAGTGTCTTGGAAAACGTTGATACTGAGTATTTTAGGATGGAGCCGCCCGAAGGCGGAACTCTAAACAGTCGTTGCCGAAAAGAGGTGGTTGTGCAGAACTCGCGTCGTTTGATCGCTCTCCTTGTTTTTTCCTTGATGGTTTCTGGAATTTTCTTGACCAGGGTGATTGCCACTCAGATGGCAGGACCCCCTACCCTGGCTTCGGTTCACCGAGAGGTGTCATCGGTGCCGGTCTGGGAAGCCGACCAGGAAAAAGCTGGGGATTCAAAGTCAGCCTCTGCCCCTGCCAAACCCGTTGCCAAAGGTCCGGTTGATTACGGCAAGTTCAATCATGCCGACCATGATGGCGACGTTCGCAAATTAACCAGTGCCGGAACGATGAAGCTGGATTGCAATTACTGCCATCTGGTGGATGATTCCGACAAATTACAAGCTGGATTTGGTGAATTTCCCTGCGAGACTCCAGATGGAGCCAAAGCCAGGGCGAAAACGAAAATGGTCAAACACAGTGCCTGTATTGACTGCCACAAACCTCAATTCGTTGGGGCTGGCGCCAAACAGGCCATGTGTTTGATCTGCCATACCAAATTTGGATTTCAACGCGGCTTGCCGGTTCGGAATTTTCCGAATGAGGCTGGGCAATCAGAATTCGACATTGAATTTCCACATAGCAAGCACAAGAAATATGTCAAGCTGGTGCAAAATCAATCTCCGTCCAACGTTCAGGTGGCTTCGGTAATTGGCTTGCCAACGGGTGGCGCAAATCCAATGCGAACCACGGTTGCCACGGTGGCGGCTGATTCCACCTTTGCCTGTGCGGCCTGCCATAGTGTTGAAACCGCTGGAGTTTTTGCTGCCCGACCTGATCATCGTTCCTGTTTTGTCTGTCATAGTGAAAAAGTCGAGAAACGATACGAATCTGCCCAGAGCGAACCCTATGCCGCAAACTGTGCCGGGTGTCATCCTAAAGTTGAGAAAAAACCATATGCGGCGGCCCATCTGATGCAATTTCAAATTGCCAACGCCAAAGGCGAATCTGGAGCCCTGCTGTTCCGACATGATTCCGACCACGCCATCCTCCAGCAAATTCCTGGTACTCAAGACGTTCTCACTTGTGTTCACTGTCACGGCGAAATCAGTGATGCCGTAGCCCGGGTAAAATTCAGTGCTGACTTTCCCAAATTAAAAGCTCGGGATGAAAAGAAAGCCCCAGACAAACAAATCTATAAAGACATCACTGAATACTCAGATTTCCTGGTTTCAAAATATCCGCAATCGTGTGGTGGATGTCATTCTTTAAAGAAAAAGCCTCTGATTGTGGGTTGGCTGTCACGATCAAACAAATTTGGGAATATTTTTGGAGTGAGTGATTGTGACCAGTGCCATGCCCAGGAAATCATTGACAAAGACATCAACTATCACAAAAAGCAACTCAATCCCCCGAAGAAAACTGAATAGGCGTCTGGGAACCCCTGCTGCTTTTCCACAAACTGTTGCTTAACCAGAAAAAACAGGAACGGGATCCATCCATATGTGGCCGAATTCCAGGTTCAATCCAATGTCGTTACTTACAAACCGCAAGCAATCAACCCCGGACCCCGGACCCCGGACCCCGGACCCCGTTTTGAAGGATCGGCTGAAAACAGGTGTTTTGCTTTTATTCTCGGTTGCCGCCCTGGCAATTGTGGTCACGGCGTGCAGCAAGCGGCCTGAAATTCCAAAAGAAACGGGCAAGTCTCCAGCGCCGCCTTCCATTGGCATCTCTCCCGGTGTTCCAGCCATTATTCCGGTGACCCTCAAACAGGGAACTGATATTTCGAAATTCACCCACAAAAGCCACGCGCGACGACCAAAACCGGATGGCACTCCTGACCCGAATGGCGAAATGGTTTCGTGCGAATCGTGTCACCAGCGTGAAAAAAATATCACCGTTCCCGAATTTCCCGGCCACAGCGCCTGCCTGACCTGTCACCTCAAAGAATTCAATTCGGTTGATGCCAGTTCCATTGGAATGTGCACCATTTGCCATCAAAACCTGGACACGATTGATGCGCCACTGGTTTCGTTCCCGCCGCGTAAGAGCTACAACACGTTCTTTGATGTGCAGCAGCATCAGAATCACGTGAATTATTCGTTCCCGGACAAACCGAATGAGAAAGTAGCCTGCGCGTTTTGCCACCCAAGCCAGGACAAAGGAGTCACAACGGGATTTCCAGGCTACCCAAATCGAAAATTTGACGCCACGCTGGTTGGGCTGGTCAAAAGCGGAGTCGGAGTTGCTTTTCCGGGGCATCCTGAATGTTATGTCTGTCACACCGAACAGGGTGGCAAGGTGACTCCTGGTGCCCACACGGTCCAGCCTGGTGCCCTTGGTCCCGGCAATTGTGCGGCCTGTCACCCGACGCTGATTGACCCGAAGGCCGCTCCTCCACAACCTCCTCCTCCAGGTGCTCAGTTGCTGTTGACCAAAATTTCAAGCCCTGCCTACCGGTACAAATTTTCGCACCGCGACCACGAGGTCAAGGGGATGAAATGTGCTGAGTGCCACAATATCAACAGCACCTATAACACGGCGGCTGTTCCCCAACCCAAAGCTCAAGCCCACCTTGCGAAAAAATCGGTTGCCGGGCAAGGGTGCTTTAGCTGTCATAATGGAAAACGGGCCTTTGGGGATGAAGATTTTAACAGTTGTGAGCGGTGTCACTCAAAACAAGACTTAGCTGGGAGCACTCAGCAGGCAATGGCCTTCAAGTGATGGTACAGCGTTGAAAGAGACTCAAAATCTTGCATTCGCGGCAAATACAACGTATTGTTGACCCTGCCCATCACACGGTTCCCTCGATACTTAATTCAATAAAAGCTGACGAACCACCTGAAGGAAAGGATCAAGTTATGAAACTTGCAGTAACACTTGTGTTTCTGTTGGGAGTCACCCTGATTACCGGTAGCAGTTACCTGAACTCGAAGCTTTTTGCCCATGCTTCGGGATCAGTTGCCATGGTCGCGGTAAATTCGGTTGAACCAGCAGCACAAGATAAAAAAATGCAGAGCCGGACGATGCCCGGCAAAATGGTTTTAGATGATGAAGACGCCGGAGTCACCATGTATGCCGGCGATAAAGGCAAAGTAGATTTTGACCACGATCAGCATGCGGCGCTTGATACCTGCGTCACCTGCCATCACACCAACACCAACAAACTCACCAAAGCTGTTGAAGAAGATGTGATGAAGTGTGCGGTATGTCATAAAGACGAAGAAACCGAATGCGAAACTGAAGGCACCAACGAAGATCGCAAGTTTAAAGGCAAAACCGCGATTTCATCTGAGGACGCATTTCATGGAACGGGCTCCCCTGACCGGCTGGCTGGCTGTATTGATTGCCACAAGGCCCGGAAAGATAAACCCAAAGCCCAGGCTTTCACCAAGTGTGCCGAATGCCATAAGAAATAGGTATTTCAAAACCAGTTTGTAGTCAGTCGTCAGCAGTCAAGTAGGCGAAACTCTCTCAATCCTTTGACTCTGAACGAACGCGGAATGGCGATTGCAAAATGGTATTCATTTATTAACCCCTCACACAAGGCAGAAAGCTTGGAAAATCCGACGCTTTCTGCCTTCCTTGTTTGTAGGCTCACGTGACCAAAAACACCTTAGGCATCTTACTTATTGGAGTATTTATTGGGTTTGGTTTGGGAGTGACCTTTACCAAATCATTGGCACCTGCCCCCTCGACCCAGTCATCCGAATCAGTAACTCCCGCGTCAAAACCAGCTCCGCCGCTTTCTCCAACCGCCGGGCAGCAGCTCCCAGCCAATCATCCACCCGTCGAAGGGGAAATTGCGCCGCCTAGACCACAAGGAACCGCACCGGTCGTCAATCAGGAGCTAGAAAAAGCGACCATTGAAGCCAACACCAATCTTGGTGATTATATTCTCCAGATGAAGGCGGCGGCGGTGTGTTATCAAGCCAATCAGTTTGACCAGGCTCTGGTCTTTTTAACCCGTGCCCAGGTCCTGCGGCCCGATAGTGTGGATGTTCTGTTAGGATTGGGGACCACCAACGCCGCGCTTGAGAAATATGACGAAGCCGAAAAATATCTGACCAAAGCCTTAAAAGTGACTCCGAATGACCCGGAAGCCAATGCTGAACTCGCTGTCACATACAATAAACAAAAGAAATATGATGTTGCGATTGCGGCTGCCAATCGTTCGCTCAAAGCCGCCCCAGGGCAGGAACGAGCCCTCGAAGCCCTGGTTGAAGCCTATATTGAAAAGAAAAATACCCGTGAAGCCAGTACCGCACTGGCCAAACTTTCAGGGCTCAACCCCAGCAATCCCAGCCTGGCTGTCTTTCGCCAACAACTTGAAAAATTGCAAGGGCAGGGGCCCTTGCCTTCACATTGAACTTTGAGAGGAAAGGTATGACGCAAAAAATTTTTGAAGCTGCGGAAATGATCAAATCACGACGTGACGTTCTCAAAGCCGGGTTGGTGGCAGGTATCACTGGTGCGGCTGCGATCATTGGGGAATCGTTACTTCTCCAACCAGAGGTTCAGGCTCAAGGAAAAGGACCTGCGAAGGGTGGACCGGCTTCGAGCAAAGCCAATGATATTGTGATTATGAATGTTGCTCTGGCGCTCGAACATCAGGCGATTGCTGCCTATTCGGTTGGGGCTGACACGGGACTCCTTTCCGACAAAGTGAAGGCTCTGGCAGTTCACTTCCAAAGCCAGCATATGGCCCACCGGGATGCGCTTGAAAAAACCATCAAAAGCTTTAACGGCACCCCCGTACCCGCCCAGGCAAAATACGAATTTGACACCTCAAAAATCAAAGCCGAAGCCGATGTGCTCGCCTTTGCACTCAACCTTGAAGCGGGTGCCGCCAGTGCCTATCTTGGGGTTTTGAAGTCAATTTTTACTAAGGATTTGCTGCCGGTTGTGGCTGGGATTGCCTGCGATGAATCACAGCATGCAGCCGTGTTGCGGTATGCGCTTGGGTTGCAGCCCGCACCAGACGCAGTGGTGAAGTAAGACATCGGGCTGAAGAAGTTGGGCTGAGGGCTTGGGGCTGAAGACTCGAAGACTCGGGGCTGAAAAAACCAGGGCTGAGGAAAATGGGTTGAGGATTGAAATCCCATTTTCTTCAGCCCCAAGCCCTTAGCCCGAAGTCTTCAGCCCCAAGCCCTTAGCCCAGTTTTCAGCCCGATGTCTAATCAACTACCCAGGTTTCGCCGCTGTTCAGAAGGGCTTCAAGGTCGCCAAGGCCGGATTTGGCCACGGCATGGGTGATTTGATCTTGCAGTAAATCTTCATAACAGGGGTGCTGCACCCGTCGGAAAACTCCCATTGGGACTGGGAAATCAGGTGGTTCCATATGGGCCAGGAAATAGGCGAGGGTTGGGTTTGGATCTTCTTCGTTGTGAACCAGAATATCCTCGACCGTGATTCCATTTTCCCCAATGGTCACAACCTCTGGGTTCAGCCCGTTGAGCCGAATCCCTTTATTCTTAGTTTTCCCAAACAGCATTGGCTTTCCATGTTCCAGATACAAAATGCTCTCTGGGCGGACATCCTTTTCCGTGAAGCCCTTAAATGCCCCGTCGTTGAAAATATTGCAATTCTGGTAGATTTCAACAAAGGACGTTCCTTTGTGATAGGCCGCTCGTTCGACAGTGGCTGCCAGATGGCGGGTGTCCACATCAACTGACCGGGCCACAAAGGTTGCTCCAGACGCCAGGGCAACATTGACTGGGTTAATGGGTTGTTCAATCGTGCCCTGCGGGCTGGATTTGGTTCGTTTGCCAAACTCAGAAGTGGGCGAGTATTGCCCTTTGGTCAGTCCATAAATCCGGTTATTGAACAACATCACATTGAGATCAACATTGCGGCGCATCAAATGGATAAAGTGATTGCCGCCAATCGAAAGACCGTCCCCATCCCCGGTCACCACCCACACGGAAAGCTTTGGGTTGGCCGCTTTGATGCCCGTCGCAATCGTCGGCGCGCGTCCGTGAATACTATGAAAGCCATAGGTATTCATATAATAAGGAAACCGGCTCGAACAACCGATCCCAGAGACAAACACCAGGTTTTCAGGTGGAATATTCAATTTCGGTACCACGGTCTGAACCTGGAACAGGATCGAATAATCTCCGCAGCCTGGACACCATCTGACTTCCTGGTCAGAGATAAAATCAGCGCGCTTCAGACCTAACGGGTTGGCAACGGCACCCGCGATTGTGGGCAATTCAGTCGGCATAGATGTTTCTCCGAATTTAAAAAAACCACCAGCTTTTACTCAGTTGAGTTGGTAGAAAATTCTACTGATTGGTAGATGTTTGTCAGGGATAGCTTACAATTGATAGAAGTAAGTGTGAGTATATCAGTCAGTGATTCAAGTAGTTCAGGTTCCCAGTTTTCATCGGCCTGTTTTCGAAAGTGAACAACCTTAATCTTGTCAGGTTCGACCACCACATATTCCAAAAGCGAAGGAATGGTTTGATACATGATGAATTTCGCTTTCAGATCATCGTGACGTGTCGTGGGCGAAAGAACTTCGACCAGCACTGTGGGGTTTGTCAGTGCCAGCAATCCATTGATTGATTCGAATTCAGGTTTGGGGCAGGCGATTGAAACATCAGGGTAGAGGTATGGACTGGCGACCAGGACTTTGACTCGCTGGTCACTCCCAAACACCTCACAGGTTTTTCCTTCCAGTTGATTGGCCAGTCTCCGGATCATATTTCGAGTTACCCGGTTATGATTTGGCTGAGCCCCAGACATGGCGAAGATCTGACCATTCACGAATTCAAAGCGCTGGTCTGACCGGCGTTCAAGCTCGAAATATTCTTCCAGGGTGTACCAGCGAGTTGGTTCAGCAGACATATGCAGTGAACGGAAAATCTGGGAGAAGGCGAAAGGGGTGAAACTCAAACTTTCAGAAGAAATAAGTCGAACTGCTTCAGCCCCCAGCCCTGGGGTTTGATCAAAGCAATTCGCGAAACCGTCTGACAAGTTCGGAAACCTTAAATGGTTGACCTGCGACTTTGTTGATGCTGACGGCATCAATCAGGAACCGGCCCCGAAGGATATGGCACAATTGACCGAGATTGAGTTCAGCCACCGCAACCCGTTGAAAGCGTCTCAGGACGTCCTCCAAATTTCGCGGAAATGGGTTTAAGTACTGGAGATGAATACTGGAAACCCGATGGCCTTCGTGTTGCAGTGTTTCCACCGCCGTCGTGATGGCCCCATAGGTCCCGCCCCACCCAACCACAAGCAGGTCGCCTTCAGGTTCGCCAAAAACCTCGACTTCAGGGATAAAATTGGCGATGTTGGCAATCTTTTCGGCTCGCAGGCGAACCATAAAATCGTGGTTATCCGGGTCATAGCTGACATTCCCCGTCAGGTGTTGTTTTTCCAGGCCGCCGATTCGATGTTCCAAACCAGGTGTTCCCGGAATTGCCCAGGGACGTGAGAGCGTGTTGGGGTCACGTGTGTAGGGCATAAATCCTTCAGGATTGGTTGTGTACTCAAATTTGATGGTCGGCAATTCTGAAAGTGCCGGGACTTTCCAGGGTTCGGCCCCATTGGCAATATACCCATCAGAGAGAAAAAATACCGGGGTCATAAACTCGATGGCCAGTCGAACCGATTCAATCGCCATATGAAAACAATCGCCGGGCGAAGCCGGAGCCAGGACGACTGCTGGGCATTCGCTATTGCGGCCAAAGATCGCCTGGAATAAATCTGCCTGCTCAGTCTTGGTTGGCAACCCGGTTGAGGGGCCACCACGCTGGACATTGACAATGACCACCGGAAGTTCAGTCATCACTGCCAGTCCGATAGCTTCACCTTTAAGGGCAATGCCTGGGCCGCTCGAACCGGTCAGCCCAATATTGCCGGCAAAGGCTGCCCCAATCGTGGCACCGATGGCCGCAATTTCGTCTTCAGCCTGGAAGGTTTTGACATTGAAGTGTTTGAGCTTGGACAGTTCGTGGAGAATATCCGAGGCTGGTGTGATCGGGTAACTGCCGTAAAAAAGCGGTTGACCTGCAATTTGTGCCGCCGTCACAAAGCCAAGGGCGGTGGCTTCGTTGCCGGTGATTTTGCGGTATTTTCCAGGCTTTAAACTCGCTTTTTTGACTCGATAGTGGGTCGAAAACAATTCGATGGTGTCGGCGTAATCGAGCCCGGCTTTGAGCGCCAGCCGGTTGGCTTCGGCAATTTCGGGTTTGTTGCCAAAGTTGGCGTTGATCCATTCCAGGGTCGGTTCAAGTGGACGATCATACAGACAAAACACCAGACCGAGCGCAAAGAAGTTTTTGCACCGCTCTTTATACTTCCGAAGCATGGTCAGCTCAGAAAGCGCATTGAGGGTTAAATCGGTTAACGGGATTTGAATTAACCGATACCCGGCCAGCGATCCATCTTCTAATGGGTTGGTGGTGTAGTGGGCTTTTTCGAGATTTGCCTTGTTAAACTCGTTGGTGTTGACAATCAGAATGCCGCCCTCTTCCAAATCGGCAAGATTGACCTTGAGGGCAGCCGGATTCATCGCGACCAGGACGTTGGGCTCGTCGCCGGGGGTGCGGATATCGTGGCTGGAAAAGTTAAGTTGGAAGCCTGAAACCCCAGGGAGGCTCCCGGCTGGGGCGCGGATTTCCGCCGGATAATCTGGCAGCGTACTGATGTCGTTGCCGATGATGGCGGCGGTGTTGGTAAATTGGGTTCCTGTGAGCTGCATGCCGTCACCGGAATCACCAGCAAAGCGGATGGTTACGGATTCAACTTCGATGACATTGCGAGTTGATTTATCGAGAGGGGAAACGGTGGACATATAAAAACAGTCTCCGGAATGTGGAAAAGATCAGGCCAGTTGGCAACAAGCTGGTCGCAACTTCGGATAGTAGGCCAATTCGACAGTGCGTGCCAAGAGGAATCAAGAAATGCTCTGCATTGCGGAAAGACCGTTTTCCCACTGGAGCTTGAACAAGTTGCATCCAACTGCTGAAGAAAAACAGAAATCTCCTGAAAAAAAGCTTGACAATTGAGGGGGGGGGCACCGTTATTGTGTAGCAGGCAGGTTTTATTTGGGCCACCTGCACCATCGCCGGGGTTTATGCTCAGGCAATCCAACTTGCTTTGCCGGTTGGTTATTCTTCAGTCAGCAAGGAACACTTCCTCAAGTCAGACGTCGCTTTCAGGTGAATACAGTTGAGAGTTCCGCCTTCAGGCGGCTGTCTTGGTCTTTTCTCTAACTTTATTATAACTGCTCGTCCCGTCGTCCGGTTAATGGCTGGGAATGGATGAGTTCGCAAACACGAAAATCAACCAGGAAGTTATTGTCATGGGTCGAACTTCGCTCCGAATCACACTGGTCACAGTTTGTGCCTTCATCTGGCTTCTTACGCAAACGGGAACGTTTTCACAAGCGTCAGTCCCATTTCCCGTCAGTGCGGGCACCATTGCCGATGAACAGGCAGCGTTACACGACTACGAACTCCCGTTTGGAGATAACCTGTTCGCGCCGTCCAATGCTGCGACGGTCTCCGGTGGGTTTATCAACCAGGAAGAATTCATCCCAGCGGCCCGCTGTGCCGGTTGCCATACCGAAGCCCACGCCCAATGGAGCGAGTCGGCGCATCGGAATTCCTTCCGCGAACCGTTTTACCAGACCAACGTCAAGCACCTGATTCGTGACCGAAAGATCGCCGTCACCCGCCATTGTGAAAGTTGCCACAACCCGGTGGCGCTGTTTTCCGGAGCACTCTCAGAAAAAGCGACCTTTGCCCGTCCGTTTGACGAAGAAGGCGTCAGTTGTTCGGTGTGTCATAGCATTGTCTCGACCAACACGACCGGGATTGGAAGCTATGTGATTGACAAACCAGCGCTGCTTGAAACCGCTGATGGTTCACGCCGGGCTGATGTCACCGACCGCGAAATCTTGGAGGACGTGCCTTCGCACCGCCGGGCGATGATGCGTCCGTTGTTGAAAACCCCTGAGTTTTGCGCTGCCTGCCACAAAGCGGCGGTCGTTCCTGAACTGAACCAACGGAAGTGGCTGCGCTCATTCGCGATTTATGACGAATGGCAGCAATCGGCCTTTTCAAATGAAACGGTTCAACCGCTGGCCCGTCGCGACCGACAAAGCTGCCAGGAGTGCCACATGCCGGAAGCCAACGGTCTCCGGTCTCATCGCTGGCCAGGCGCCAATACGGCACTCCCAGCGTTTTACAACACTCCAAACCAGTTGACCGAAACCCAGAAACTATTGCAATCAGGAATCTTATCGGTTGATATCTTCACTGTGCCAGGAGAAAAAGCAGACAAAAAGGCAGAGGAGCAAGGGGATCGGTCATCTTCCCATCAAAATCCCGGAACCCGGAACCCGGAACCCGGAACCCTGCTTTTCAAACCCTGAACCCTGAACCCCGAACCCTTGCTTTTGACGTTGTTGTCGCCAACCGCAATGTCGGCCACGCGTTTCCAGCCGAACTCCGCGACATCTTTGAAGCCTGGTTGGAATTCAAGGCGGTGGATGCGGATGGCAATGTGCTGCTCCATAGTGGAGAAGTTCGCTCTGACGGTACACTTGACGCTTCGGCGCACGCCTATCGGTCCGTCCCCATTGATAACCACAGCGAACCGATTACCAAACACGACATTTGGAACACCCGCACCACGGCGTTTGACCGGCATATTCCACCAGGACGGGCTGACCTTGGACGATTTGAAGTTCC
>JACQXX010000003.1 GCA_016208495.1 Acidobacteriota bacterium
GGAACGAATCAGGTCCGGGCTCCGCAGGGAGTAGCGGTGGATCAAAACGGCAACCTGTATGTCGCGGATACCGGCAACGGACGGGTGATGCGTTTTAACGGAGGCACGCCCGGTGCCGGAGTAGTGATTGCGACGAACGGAACGGCGAGCGGTCAGGTGACGAGTCCACGCGGGTTGGCGGTCAATGAAGTGTTTACGCTCTATGTCACGGACGAAAGCGCCAGCCGGATCATGCGCATCTCCAACGCGCACACGACGGTTTCGGGAACGAGTGGAACGATGCAGGCGACGCTGGGAACGGCGCTCAACCGGGTGAAGAACCCGCAGGGAGTGGCGGTGGACGAAGCCGGCAACGTGTACGTGGCGGATACCGGAAACTCGCGAATCCTGCGCTGGGCCAACGGCAACCCGAATAATTCGACGGCGTTGGCGCTGTTGGGATCAGGATTGGGTCAGGTGAACAAAGCGGAAGGGGTGTCGGTCAATCAGTTCTTCAGCGGGCCGTTCGCGAATCAATCGTTGCTGGTGGTGGGCGACACGCTCAATAACCGGGTGCAGTGTCGGCTGATTCCAACCGGAGGCTGGGCCTTGCTTGGCTCACCCAACGGAGTCGGCGGCGGAGTCGGACAGTTCCGGGCACCGAGCAAGGTTCGCTGAGTACAAGTCCCCATAAAAGGGGGATGAAATTCGACCACTCGCTGGGGAAAAATTGGTTTTCGCCCGGATGGGCGGTGGAAAGTAGCCGGTGGCAAGTGTCGCTTTGGACACGCGGCCACCGGACGGAGTCGCCCGTGAGGTGCGCGCCCGGATGGGCGCTGGAGGTGTGGTTCGGTCACGTTTCCCGTGGAGTTTCAGTCACTCGTTTACGATTTTGGTTCCAGCGCCCATCCGGGCGCGAACCTGTCCGGGCCTGGATTCCGGAGGGTGCGCCTCAAAGCAGGCTGCCCTCCGGCTACTGTCCACCGCCCATCCGGGCGAAAACCGAAATTCCATCCCTTATTTATGAGGACTTGTACTAAGGTGGTGAAAAAAGCTCCGTTAAGCCACCGCACTCCACAGCCATCCTTTGGGTTTGGGAGGCTTGGGAACATCCTGAGCACACCGAAATCCAAAAATAAATCCAATGCTGCCAGGTGGCATGCCCATGCGGTGGCTGATACGCAGGTAGTTTTTTTGTTCATTCCAGGAACCGCCTCGAACCACCCTTCCTCGACCAAAATTTGGGCCAGGTGGGTTGATTTCAGGACTGACCCGGTAATATTGGGGATCATACCAGTCGGCGCACCACTCAGCCGCATTTCCAGCCATATCATACAAACCAAAGGGATTTGGGGGAAATGAGGTGATGACGACGGTTTGAATTCCTTCCAGTGGGTGCGACCGTTTATCGGGAACGTCCAGGTGACCAAAGTTGGCCTCCTGAGCGGTGACCTCCCTGGCTTCGCCGCCGCAGGCATACTGTGCCGAATCACGTCCTGCGCGGGCGGCATATTCCCATTCGGCTTCGGTTGGAAGTCGTTTTCCAATCCACCGGGCATAGGCGACGGCATCATTCCAGGTCACTGAAACCACCGGGTGACCTTCTCGACCTGGAGTCGCATACCGATCCCAGCGTCCTTCGCTTTTGTATCCTGTAATTTCAACAAAATTGCGAAACTGCCGGTTGGTCACTTCCATTTGGTCAAGATAAAACGCATCGAGTTTGACCTGATGGATTGGAGCTTCGGCTGGGTCTCCGATGTGACTCCCCATTTGAAATGTGCCCGCTGGAATCAAAACCATACCAGGCGGTGCCGGGGGTGGGGAAAAAGGTGGGTCTGGCTCTTGATGGCACCCAGACGAAAAACTGAGCAGTATCGTCAGAAAAAGGAGGGGCCAAAATGGTTTGGGCGAACCACAGGTTCGCCCAGGAGGAAGATATTGGAGTTGGAACTTCGCCATTGGTGTTTGGTAACTGGTAGCTGGTCCTTGTTAGAGGTAATTTTTCCGCCGAAAGACGTCATCCTTGAGTGATGAAACCCGGTCGAGGAAAAGAAGTCCGTTTAAATGGTCAATTTCGTGTTGGATCGCACGGGCTTCAAATCCTTCGGTTTCCAGGTTGTATTCTTTCCCAGTTGGATCGGTATACCGGAGCGCAATTTGAACCGAGCGCCGAACGTTCCCAGTAAAGTCCGGGATGCTCAAACACCCTTCACGCATCAATTCGCTGCCGTCTGAAGCAACAATTTCAGGGTTAATCATCACCATCAGGCCATGATTGGGGTGAGGTTTCCGGGAAACAGAAACATCAATGGCGACGATTCGAAGGGGATTGTCTACCTGGGGGGCGGCCAGGCCAACGCATCCGCGAAAGGATTGCAGCGTTTCGACAAAATCCCTGATGAATTGATCAACTGCCGCATCAATATTGGTCACCGGCTGGGATACGAGCTTGAGCCGGGGATCGGGAATCGTAAGGACATTCAGGATAGCCATTACAGTTCAGCTACCTCCACCGGG
This sequence comes from Acidobacteriota bacterium, assembly GCA_016208495.1. NCBI lineage: Bacteria > Pseudomonadati > Acidobacteriota > Acidobacteriota bacterium. The sequence continues at coordinate 2,500 of JACQXX010000003.1, forward strand.
CGAACTCCAACCTGAACCCCTAATTCTTTCCCAATTCCTTCCAGTTCGAGGGTCAAATGTGATGGGTTGACCTCAGAGGGAACTTCGATTTCAAGCATCATCACATAGGTCGGGGAATTGTCTTTCCGGATGACCCGTGTGTTCATATCCGTAATGTTGACATCACGATCCGCTAAATGCTGGGTGATTCGATAAATAATGCCCGGCTGGTCTGAGCCGTACACGGAAATCAAAAACGGCAGGGTATGCGCCGATCCTTGGGCTCGGATGAGTTCGGCGGCTTCAATCGGGCAAACCGAGATGGATAAGCCCATCGGCGTTCCCGCATCGCGCAGGGCTGATTCCAGTCGGTCGCGATTTACGTCACTGTTGACCGTCAGCAACAAAATCATGGCAAATTCGCCGCCTAAGAGCGTGTGGCTTGAGTCTTCGATATTGCAGCCAAGTTCAAACAACACACGGGTGACTGCCGCAACAATGCCGGGTTGGTCTTTCCCAACTGCTGTCATGGCATAGTAGGTTTTGGTCGTTGCGTTTTTATCAATATCGGGGTGTGTTTCTGTCATTACCATAGAAATTTCCTATAAGAATTGAGGGCAACAGGTCTTATACCATTTAGGGTTCAGGGTTCAGGGTTCAAGGGAAATACAATCTTTTCAATAATTTAGCCTCCCCCTAATCCGAGAGTTTCATTGCAAAATGGTATTAACTACTCGCTACTCGCTACTCACTACTCGCTCGTTTAGGGTTTCCAGTCAACTAAAAAGATGTTGGTGTCTCCCTGGGCCAGGCTGTTGCGGTTTGAAGCAAAGACCAGCTTTTTACCGTCTGGTGAAAACATGGGGAAGCCATCAAAGGTGTCGTTAAAAGTTACCCGTTCCAACCCGGTTCCATCAATGTTTATCACGTACAACTCAAAGTTGCGCCCCTTTGGGTCGTCCATATTCGATGAAAAAATGATCTGTTTGCTGTTTGGCAGAAAGAAGGGGGCAAAATTGGCTTTGCCGTTTCGGGTCAATTGACGTTGATTTTTCCCATCGGCATCCATCACGAAAATTTCAAGGGTGGTCGGACGGATCAAATGTTCCTTGAGGAGTGACTGATAATCTTTGAGGATGGCATCAGTTGCCGGTCGGTGGGCGCGATAGACAATTTTTTTGTTATCTGGCGAATAAAAGGCGCCGCCGTCATAGCCTGGGGTATTGGTCAGTTGTTTGACATTTTTGCCATTGATATCCATCGAATACAGTTCCAAATCACCGGACCGATCAGAGGTAAAAATGATTTTCTTCCCATTGGGTGAAATGGTGGCTTCGGCGTCATAGCCAGGCGTCGTGGTCAATGGTTTGGGGTTGGATCCGTCCCGGTTGGCAATGAAGATGTCGTAATCTGGATAAAGTGCCCAGACATATCCCCGAGAAAAGTCCGGTTTGGGAGGACAGTCTTTGCTTCCAACATGGGTTGAGGAGTACAAAATCTGCTTCCCATTTTTCAAAAAGTAGGCGCAGGTACAGCGTCCATACCCGGTACTGACCAGTTTTAAATTCGAACCGTCCAGATTCATGGAATAGATCTGGTCACAGAGGTAGCCTTCACGGGTTGATTGAAAAATCAGTTGTTTTCCATCAAAGGAAAAATAAGCCTCGGCATTTTCACCACCGAACGTCAGTTGCTGGATGTCACCAAAATGTTTTTCGCGGGGATCAACTGGTGGCGGCTGATATTTTTCACGTGATTGGGGTTGGGGTTGAGGTGCTTTTTGCTGGGCCTGGGTACCTGGCGTCAGGTACAACCATGGCAAAGTCACACATGCCAAACAAGTTAGGAAAACAAGAGATGTTCTGACCACAGGGTAAAAGCTCCTCGACGGAATGTAGAATTGAGAATGAAGAATTAGGAAGTAAGAAAGATGACCGCTGTCTTTAAAATTGATACCTGGAAAAAATCAATCGCCGAACACTAAAGTTCCTCAACCAGTTGGCGCAATTCAGCCAGCGATGGAAGTGAGGTTCGCGCCCCAAGTTCACGGCATTTGAGCGCGGCAACCGCATTGGCAATCCGCATCGTGGTTTCAATTGGAAAGCCTTCAAGGATGCCATACAAAAAGCCTCCGCGAAAAGCATCTCCGGCACCCGTCGTATCTTTACAGGTCACCCTGAAGGCAGGTGTATGCACCAGTCGGTTCTCAACCAGCGCCAGTGACCCTTCCACTCCGAGCGTCATGGCGACAATCCGGCATCCAAACCGGTCATTCAACTGTCGTAAGGCTCGTTCCGGGTCGCTTTCGCCGGTAACCACAGTTGGAAAATCGGTTGAGGCGAGCAAATAGTCAACCAGGGGAAGCAACTCCTCCAGCCCTGGATAGAGTTCGTCAATGTCAATCGCCACTGGGATTTCGGCGGCACGCGCCCATCGGGCAGCCTGAATACTGGCGGCTACACTGTAACCGTCCAAATGCAGAATTCTGCCTGAGGTAATAATTTCTTCTGAGAGATCCGAAGGGGAAAAATTCAGCTTTTGATCGTGATGCCAGATGACCGTCCGCTCGCCGGTCTGGCCATCAATAATGATGTAGGCGATTTGGGTTTCCGCATCGGGCGCAACCAGAAGGGTCGTGGTATCAATGCCTTCCTGTTCAAGTGAAGCCCGTTGAAAGTCTCCGCTTTCATCGTTGCCAACTTTACCAAGATAACAGACGGATTTTCCAAGTCGTTTCAACGCGGTTAACGCAGTTGCAACCTGACCTCCAGCGGAACGAATGTGTCCCCGGAGCGGGACTTTCGTGTTAAAAGCCGGATAGGTATCAACCACAATGAGGGTATCAACGGCATTGAGACCAAGACCAACAACATCGTAGGGGCATGACATGGGAAGAGGCGACTGGGACAACTGGTGGGAGTCAGAAAATGGTTTTCAGGGATTGAGAGGGTGGGTTCAGGGTTTGGCATCTGGAGACTGGTGTTTAGAATGAAGAGATCCCAAGCACCAGTCTCCAGTTCCCAAAGCGTTCAATTAGCCATTGCCACCAGATTTATTCACGACCTGATTTTCAAGCACGCGAACTTCGACCCGACGATTTTCCTGGAGTTCATCTTTGGTCCGGGCTTCATCGTCAATTTTACCAGCGCCAATGTAGGTCACTCGATACAGGTCAATTCCGTGGGCCCGGAACAGATAGCGTTTGACTTCATCAGCGCGATTTTCGGTCAATTTTTCATTGTACCGAATCCCGCCGCGGCGGTCGGCATAGCCAGCGATTTCAATCCGGGTGCCTTTGCGGCCTTTGACATATGAGGCAATCGCGTCGAGTTCCGCTTTGGCTTCGGGGCTAAGTTCAAACCGACCCGTTTTGAAATAAACTTTTGCCGTCCGAACCACGACAAAGTTATCAATGTTTTTGCTGGTTTCAACCAGGTCCGTGCGCACGGCAACTGCTTTGCGATCAGCTTCAACCGCTTTGCGGTCGGCTTCGGTTGCTTTTCGTTCAGCTTCTTCGGCTTTCACGCTAACGGTATCAATCCGGCGGCTCAACCGATCATCAACTTCCTTAATCGCCGATGAATTGCGACGGACGGATTCTTCGAGTTCTGCTGTCCGCCCTTCCAGCGGGGCAACACGTTCGTCAATGGTTTTCCGGACAAACTTCTTGGTGGCACAGGCTTGTCCAACAAACATAACAGACAAAGCCAGCAACGTTGCTGTGATAAAACGTTGGCTCATGGGTTCTCCTCAAGTGGATAGATTGAAAAAGATGGTATCCCGCACATGTTGAATGAGCTTCAAATAGGGGAATCAAAAGGGAAAAGTGGAAAGTGCCGTCTTAAATATCAGATAGAGTCAGAAAGATCAATGCTTGGGGCAAAGGAAGGGATGAGGGATGAAGGATGAGGGATGAAAGAAAACCAATTCTTCACCCCAATGTCTTCAGCCCTTAGAAGGCTTGCCCAAAGCTGAAATGGATCTGAAGGCGTGAAAGTTTCTGGTTGGGAACCGCCACATAGCTTGGCGGATCCAGGTTGTACCCCAAATCTACCCGGATTGGACCCAATCCGGTTTTTAAGCGGATGCCAGTTCCAATTGTATTGGTAAACCCGCCCAGTCGGATATTGGACACTTTGTCAAAGACATTGCCGGTATCATAAAACGCGGCCCCGGTCAGAGCCCGAAAGATCGGGTACCGCAACTCGGCATTGAGCACAACCACGGCGTTTCCGCCAATCGGTTGATCGGTAATTGGGTCACGTGGGCCGGCCTGTTCAAAATCAAGCCCGCGAATGGTGTTGGCCCCGCCGGTGAAAAAGCGTTCGCTGATGGGAAGATTGGTTGATTCTCCGTACGGTCGGGCCAATCCAATGCGGATACTGCTGGCAAACGTGACGGATGGAATTTTCGGAACAGCTCGAAATTGCTGATATTGTCCGAACAGGCGCAAATAGCGCTCAGTTCCACCAAGCTTGGTTGATGCCAGCGACAGGTCAATAATCGAAAACGATCCTTTGGTGGCATCCAGGGCTGAATCACGACTGTCGCGCAGGTACGTGCTCGAAATCCGCCCGAGTTTAACGGGGCGGTTGTTTCGATCAAGGTCATCTCCTGAAATTTCAAGGTCAAACGGGCGGACATCGTCAAACTGATATCTGAAGATCAATGAGGTCAGGTCATTGAGTTTTCGTTCGGTGCGGAGCTGAACCGATTTTCGCTCAATGCTGAAGCTGACTTCCTGGGCACGCTGAAACAAATAGGTGGTCAGAAACGGCCACTGTGATCCAAAGAAATGGGGAAACTGGTACGACACCTGGCCTAATTGTTCCCGCTGGCTCAACCGGAAAATCAAACTTGCGGTTTGCAGGCGACCCAGCAGATTGCGGTTGGCAATTTCAAAGGAAAAGCGTGGGGTGGCCTGACGTTGAACTTCCTGTTGTTCAATCCCGACGCTGTATGACAGCGTGTAGCGTTTTCCTTCAGCCACATCAATAAACACATCATACAGATCGCGATAGGGACCATCTGACCGGACCGGCTGGATACGGGTCACCACTTGATTAAACAGACCCGTGGCGTACAGATTTTGTTCAGTCTGGCTTAATTTGCTTTGCTGGAGCAGGTTTCCTTTTTGATACAGCAGGTATTTCTGAACAATATGTTTATGCGTTCGACCGCGAACTGTCACAAACACGTCATTGATAAAAATGCGTTTGCCTTCCTCGATTTGATAGGTGACTTTGGCTTCGTTGGGGGCATTGTCCGCAAATTCGATTTTGGGGGTAATCACTGCCCGGGCATAGCCGGCTTCTTCATACAGCCCATAGAGTTGGTTGATGTCCTGGTTGAGTCGTTCTTGCGAAAAGTAGTTATCATCCGGAGCGCGTTGGAGCAGTTCCATTTGTAACCGGTCTGAGGTAAAGGTGGTATTTCCAATAAAGGCCACCTCTTTGACCAGGGTGCGCTGGCCTTCATCAACCACAAAGGTCACTTCAAAATCAGGTTTGTCGGGCAGAATTCCCAGCCGCCGTTCAGTTACGCGCGCCTGTAAATATCCCAAATTCCGAAGTTTCCGCTCAATCAGCGTTGAATCAGTGGTGAGGCTTTCGAGGCTGGTTTTTCCACGTGACCGGGGAAGGATCCCGGCTGGCTGGGAGAGTAACTCCGGACCGATTTCAATCATCGTAAATTCATCGGTTCCAAGGAGTTTGATGACTTCGAGACGATACCGCCGGTCTTTTTCCACTGTATATACCACCTCTGCTTTTTCCTCAAAGACTGACTTGGTGTAATCAACCGCCGCAAAGAAGTACCCCTGGGTTTGTAAGTAGGTCAGCATTTTGCGCTTTCCATCTTCCAGCACAAAATCGTCAAGCCCGCCATACCGCAAAATTGGCAGAACCTTTTCCTGTTCCTTGCGCGACAGGTCATACCCTTCAATTTTGAGATCAACCAGGGGGCCGGAACCTACATTGACCGACACGGTTACAGCGTTGGTGCCTGGGTCATAATCGGCAAAAGGGAGCGATATTTGAGGGTTGAGGTAATTGGCATCCAGGTGCCACTGGCGGATTTTTTCAAGGTCTGATTGGACCAGATCAGTGGTGTAAGGGATTCCTGGTTTACTTTTCAGTTTTTCAGTCAGTTTTTTAAGCTCAACTTTGACATCCCCTTCGATTTGAAGGGGTTTTGCCAGCAGAGCCTGATCACCTTGAAGAATACGATAGGTGATATCAACCCGGCCATCAACATCGGGACCGCTAATGGTCCAGTCAATTTTGGCCTGAAAAAACCCTTTTTCTTGAAAAACATTCAGCACGGTTCGCTGACCATCTTCAACTGCCCGCTTTGAAAGTGGGGCATTGACATCGAGACCGACGAGTCGAGCCCGAAGTTCTTCAGGCGAGAAAAATTGATTTCCGTTGAAGAAAATGTCTTTGACCCGTTCCTGCCGGGTAATCACAAACCTGAGAACCACCGTGCCAGCAATATCTCCTTTGATCAAAAAAACCTGGGCATTGGAGGCACGACCTGACTGGTGGATCCGGTGCAATGCCTGATGGATGATAACGGGAGAATATTCTTCACCAGCGCGAACATTGAGCAGGTCGCGCAATCCATTGTCAGTCGCCGGTGACCCATTTGAAAATTGCACTTCCAGGTCAATTCGGGCGATGCGCTGACCTTCAAGGCTGCTCCCAGATCGAAGATTGGATTGGGATGCGAACGTAGAATCTTGGGAAATTTCGGCTGGTGGTGGCTGAAGCACCGAGTTTGGAATGGTGCTGCTGATATTTTGTCCCGCTACGGGCGCGGTCCACCCACCCATCAAGGCCAATACAGAGGTACAGATCAACCTCATCAGATACCCGTTTTGAATCTGTTTCTGTCTCATGAATGATTGCCCTGGCTCTGTGAAATGAAGAATTGAGGATGAAGAAACCTTTTAGTGGTTAGTGGTTAGTGGTTAGTGGTTAGTGGTTAGTGGTGAGTGATTGGTTTTTGGTTCGTGGTTCTTGGAAGATATTGGTTCCAAAGTACTAATGCCAGTTAAGAGTTGAAGCCGTTTTTGGCTCTCAGTCTACGAAGTAGACGCAGGCTTGTAGCCCAGGGTGAGTCTTCGAGCCCTGGGAACCTGGTCACTCCCCACCTTTTCCCCGACCGGCCAGCCGCCGCCTACGGCGGCGGCTGGCCGGGCGGGAGTTGGGAGGCAACGTTTTCCCAGGGTTAAAACCCTGGGCTACATGCCTTCCGCCCAGTTCCTGGGCTCAAATCCGCTCTTTTTTCAACTCTTAACTGGCATCACTCACCACTCACCACTCACCACTCACCACTCACCACTTTCTCAATTCTGTTAAAACCGTTTAGTAAACCGCACGTCCACCCCGAAATTCCCGCGTTGATCACGAATTCCGATGACGGAGACGGTCGGTGAAAGCCGGTATTCAACCAGGATGATCTGTTCCTGGGTGGTGGCCAGGTTGGTTGAATAGGTAATGGAAAGGTCTTTGGTAATGCGTCGCCCAATCGTTACCCGTGCGGTTGGGTCGTTGCCGCGACCAACCAGCAAGGGGTCAATTTGGAAGCGGTTGATTCCAAAAATCTTATTGGTTCGTTCTTCGACCCGTTCTGAAAAGAGCTCGGCCACGAGGCTGGAGGCAGCACTCACTCCGGTTTGGGTCGTGGTGTACGGATCATTTTGAGATTGACCTGAGGGGGGAAGATTCCCCGTGGCGAGCAAGGTCACAATGCTACTCTGCGGAAGTGCCGGTTCCGACCGCAAAATAGATGAAAATTTATCGGGATTTCCAGTTGCTCCCACAATCACCCGATAATTCTGAAGCTCGGTTTCCGCCTGGATGTCAAAAAATACTTTCTCTGACCGGGCTTCGGGAAAGACGACAATGCCACGGGTGATTTGATACCGGTCATTGCGCAATTCAAGCTGGCCACGACTGATAATCACCCGTCCAATCAGGCGCGGATCCGTGCTCGACCCGCTCAACCGAAGCGATGCGGTTCCAACCATATCCGCCAGGTTATTGCGAACAAACAGCGAGTCCGGGGCTTCAAGCCGGACGTCGAGCCGAAGCTGGGATTGCGGGGAAACTGTTGATTGTAAATCGCTGCTGTTTGAAGTGCTGGCGGCAAGGGTGGATTGAAGCAAGGTAACCAGATCGGTTCGTTCGGTGTATTCAGCGCGTTTGACTTTGATGGTTCCCTGCAAAATCTGAAGTTTCAAATTTCCCTGATATACCAGATCACCATCCAGCAACGAGCGCACATTTTCCGGATAGTTCATCCGCACATTGTCAGCCCGCATCCCAAACCGCCAGCGCAGCCCAACCGGTTTGAGCGTATCAATCACCGCACCACCGGAGAGTTCGACCTTTCCGCCGCCAGCATCCGCCGTAAAGGTATCAATCTGGGCCTGTTTATTGGTAAACAAAACGCGTCCGCCGCCATTTTCAAGCACCAGTGGGAAGTCTTTGACCTGCATGGCAAAGCGGTCAATGTCCGCCGTGCCGGTAATCCGGGGATCATCAAGCGTGCCTGAAACCGCCGCTTTCAATCGCGCCACGCCGCTGGTGTAGAGCGTGTTTTTCGTCACATTGCGCAAAAACTTGAGGTTGATGTCGCCATCCAGGCCAAGCGTGGTCTTGCCGGTGGCCCCGATGCGGCCAGTGACTGAAAGCCGGGTGTCTTCGCCTTTGAGCCGGAATTGTTGAAACTCGATTTCGCTGGCAGTGGCACTGACTTTGACCGGTCCTTCGTTGGTGATTTCATAGGAACTATCGGTGTCGTCCGTGGCGCGAACGCCAAAGCGAAGGTCGGAAAAATCACCGGCCAGCTTGACCTGTTCGGTGGTGAATTCCACGACTTCGATCCCGGATGCGTCGGGCGCCAGTTTATACAGAGGGCCGATCAACCGGATGGAGCCGGTGGCTTCGCCGTCAAAAGTGGGTGATGCCATGTCGAAGACCGCCAGAATTGGGGTCAACTGGGTTTGATTGAGGGTGAGAAGCACATCAATCGTGGGTTTAAATTCGCCAGTGTCTTCGGTGTCGAGGTTGAGCAGGATTTTCCCTTTGGCTTCATAGGGTTGATCGGCAAATCCTGAAGCCAGGGTTACGTCAATGGCGCCATTGCCTTCGCCTTCGAGGCGTGTGTTGAGATTGGAAATCGGTGCTTTGCCAACCTTCACCAGCGGGCTGGTCGCAAGCAAGGTAAAGCGGGGGGTGCCATTCAAAAGGTCCGAAAATTTGCCCTGGCTCTTCAAATCCAGATTGGCAATCCCCGTGACCGGATACCCTTTGGCTTTCAGTGGTTCGCCGAAATAAGACAAATCCAGGTCTTTGGCCTGGGCTTCAGCCGTGTATTGAGATTGCACGACGTCATAAACCCCGGTGGCGGAAAAGGCGCCAAAAGGAAGTTTGGACACAAACTGATCCAGCCGGTAGGCTTTTCCAGCTTCAAAGGAAACAAGCAATTTGGTTGATTCAAGCGTGCCGTAGGGCGATGGAAGTTGATCGGCGGTGAGTTCACTTTTCCCACTGATGTCTTTCGGGAGTGACAATGCTCCATTTGGGGACCGGGTCAGAAACTCACCTTTGGCCAGTGCCAGGAGCGGTGGCAGGTTCAGGAGATTCATTGACCCTGAAATGCGGCCTTCCGAATCACTCAATGCCTGGGTGAGATCCATTTTCCCACCAACTTCGAGTGATCCAGGCGGATAAATTTGGGCCAGGATTTCACCAATCGGTTTGAGCCGAATCTGGTCAATTTTGACATTCAGATTGGTCTTCTGATTGCCGGAAAGACCGCCGACAATATCCACCATCACCGTGCCGCCCTGCGGTTGCTCAAGGAGCGCCTGGTTGACGGTCAGGGTTTGCGGAGTGGATTCAAACTCCGCCGAAACCTTGCCCACGACGGACCGTGCCACTCGAACTTCAGCCACGCTCACCGTCCCGGCCACGTTTGGTCCGGTTAACAAACCTGAAACCACGCCCGTAAACTCACCGGCACCCCCCAGTCCAACGGCAACCTGCCCGGTCGAACCTGGGATTTGCGGTGTTTTGACGCCAAATCGTTCGGCCAGTTCCTGAGCCTCGGCCAGTTCAGGCGACTGAAAATGAACATCCAGTTTGGTCTGGCGATTCCACTGGTACATTCCTTTGACGTCCAGGGTACTGTCGCCCAGGTTGAGTGCCAGTTTCTGGATGTCCACACCGCCAGAGACCAATTTTGTGGAGAGATCACCTTGAAATGGAATCGGCTTTCGCCCCTGGGCGACCACTGGTGGGTTTGGATCAGACGGAGGTGGTGGAGTGGTCGTTTCGGTTGAATCTGGGGCAGCGGGTTTGGGTTTGCTGATACTGGTTACTACTCCGGCCAGTTTGGCCTGGGCGGTTCCGGTTGCTTGCTGGACATTGAGTTCCGGCCAGGCCAGTTCAACCGTGCCGGTGGTTTTTCCGGTCATTGGAATCTGACGTAGGGCCGCCATGGCCAGCGCCGTTTGCAGGTCTATGTCGGAAAAGGTGAGTTTGGTGGTGCTTTGAGCGTTGACCGATGTGGCCTTGGCTGACAGCAACGTTCCCAAGGCAATATGTGACGTACCCTGTAGTTTTCCACCGAGGATTTTGGCTTCAAAGGGTTCAATATCAACAAATTGGGGTGTCAGGTGAACTTTGGCCTGAAAATCTTTGAGTTCATAGCGATCATAGGTCACACCGCGAAACGCAATCTGGCTCCGCAGGTCGGGCAAAAACGCCTGGAGCGGGGAGGCAAAATCATAGGTCAGGCTCAAGGCGGTAAACTTGGCACCATAGGTTGAGAGGTCCGTTTCCTTGAGATTGCCTTCGATCCGGTATGCGTTCTGATCCCCGATGATTTTGCCGGTCAACTGTGCCTGGCCGCCCAGCGGCGTCTGGTTCAGGAAATCGGCTGCAATCCGCGTAAGGTTGAGTTTGGAAAGCAGGCTCCCTTCATAGTTGAGTTTGGCGGGTGATGATGGGGTGGCGGGTCTTTCCCAGGTCACCAGGGTGCTCAGACTGGTGTCGCCATAGGGAGTTTTGATTTCAAGGGCTTTGATATCGGCTGTGCGTTCGTCCAGAACAATCTGGGTGGACAGTTCAATCGCCTCGATTTTTTTGGTTTGCCAGTTGATCTGACTTTCTGAAAAGCCGACATCGAACTTCAGCGCCGGTGCCTGTGACGTGACTGTAACCCGGAGGTTTTTGAGGCTGGTGTTGAGTTGATAGCGCTCCTCGTTGAAAAAAATCTCGCCGCCCGTGAGCGCCACAATCCCTGAAAGCAGTTGAGCTGGCGGCGTCGGCTGGGCCTGACCTTCACGTTTTGGGGTTTCCGGGATTTTGATCCGGGCCAGATTGAGATTTCCTTGCTCGTCAACTTTGAGTCGGACCACCGGGTGCTCGATTTTCAGATCCTGAAGTCGGATATCCTGTGTCCACAGATTGCGCAGCAGCAACTCGCAGGTAATTTGATCAACCGCCGTAAAGGGCTCGGTGTCGCCCGTGAGACGGAGCCGCATTCCTTTGACATCGGCTTTCAGAGCCAGCGGAGAAACGTCGAATGAATCAAATTCAGCTTCGATGCCATAGGTTTTAAGCTCCGCAACTACCTGAGTTTTCACCCAGTCATCAAACCCTGGACCCGTGAGCCAGGAGAAGAAAATGCCAGTTGCCGTAACCAAACCGATTCCAAGCAGTGCCAGGACTGCCAGAATGATTTTTCGTCTTTTTGTCATAAAGCTGATGGTGGAAAAAGAAAGGCGAATTGATGGACCGCACAAGTCTGTTGAACCTGAGGGACTCTGCGTTGTCTCGCACGTGTGACGGATGCCAGTTAGTTGGTGCTCATTGCCTGGTGGTTTGTGACTGGGAACTCATACGAAGTGATGAAAAATCAATAGTTTCCAGAGATTTATCACGTACCTGTCAGCCCTCAAGTCCCAAGTCCTCAACCCCCAAGCCCTCAGCCCCCAACCGTCGAATGTTGAATCGTTATTGACAGTAAGACAACCCAAAGGTTTCAATTAGAGCCTATACTACTGGCGTTCACAGAGCCATTCAAGTTTCGAATCACTCCAGGTCAATCTTAAGAACCAGTCAGCCCAGGTTGAAGCAGTCCTTCCGGATGCACAACTTGACGCACAACTTACCAGGGCGGGAAGGACGTTGCCTGTGTCCCCGGTTGATATTCCGGCACGCGACAACCAGTGTGATTTTCATGAAGTTTGGCAGCATCATTCAGAAAAAGCAGCAGTTACAGGTAATAAATCGGTTCAGACATGTGAGAAAATATCTCTTTCTGGCTGGAGTGATCTGGGTTGGGTTGGGGCTGGTCGGCGGGAATTGTGTGGTCCAGGCCAATTCACTGACGTGGCACCGCAAGTTGAACAACATAAAAAAATGGGTGCGGTTTGACTTCCAATCCCGACAGCGGGAACCAAAAAATTACCCAAGTCAATTTGAACTCGAAGCCCAAACACGGGCTGGAATTAAAGCCGAAGAACAATTTCAAAAAGAGTTTCGCAAAACCTACACTGAAATGGAAGAAGCCGTGAAACTCTTTTCCGTCCGGTGGGATGGATCATCAAGCCCTTTACCCGCAACGCTTTCTGGGGAAGATCAAAAAAACCTCAAGAAAATCGAGAAACTGGCTCGCAAGCTTTCGGAGGGACAAGGCGGAGACGACGATGAAATCTGGCTGAAAGACCTTCCCACTGCATTTCTGGATCGAGTCAAAAAATTGAACGAATTGACCGCTGAATTGAAAACAGAGATCGAAAAAACGTCCCGCTTCACCATCTCAATCAAAATAATCTCAAAATCCGAACAAATTCGAGCCCTCGCCAAAGCATTGGGAAAAGGGAAACAGGCATAAGAGACTGTTTGGAAATTCAGTTTTCAACCTGCGAAGCGGGTGAAGGCTCGTCGCCCAGGGTGAGTCTTCGAACCCTGGGACCACGTGCCATTTCGAATTGAGCCTCCGAAGGAGGCGCCGGCAGTCTTTGATCACAGTTGCCAACACCCGCTTCGCGGGTTTGAACCGGGAGAGGCTCGGTTCCCCGGACTCCGCTTCGCTCCATCCGGGGCTACGAGCCAGCCACCCGCTTCGCGGGTTCAAGAACAATTTTCTTTCAAATCAATACCTTACGGAAATTCCAAGAATTTCCAAACAGCTTCTAAGGCATTGGGCTGGAAATGTGTATGTCACCAAAAATTCGACTTCTGTATCCACTTCTGTTGTGTCTGGGATTGATTACCGGGGGAGTTTCCGCCCAACTGCCCCAAAAAGCCCACGAAGAGGAACCGCTCCGAATTACCACTGATCTGGTTTTGCTCAATGTCACCGTCACTGATGCCAGTGGAAATTATGCCGGTGGACTCAAAGAAGAGGATTTTTTGCTTTTTGATGAAGGCAAACCGGTTCATCTGGAACACTTTAGTACCGAAGTGACTCCGTTTGCCGCCGCAATTTTGATTGATGCGAGTGGCAGCATGGAGGGCAAGCTTCCACGAGCCAGAGTGGCCGCCGCTCATTTTCAAGACCGAACCCGCCCTTCCGACGTGGTGTGCATTTATAGTTTTAATTCCAAAGTTGAGTGCCTTCAGGAATTTACGCCAGGGCGTGATGTGTCGCCTCGACTGTGGGACCTTGAAGCCGAAGGCATGACCAAAGTTTATGACTGCCTTGAAGCCAGCTTGACTGAACTTGGAAAACGTGACGAAAAGCGCCGGGCTGTGGTTTTACTTTCTGATGGAGAAGATACCCAAAGCCGGGTTTCAGCCAAAAAAGTGATTCAACAGGCCCTCCAGACGGATGCCACCGTGTACAGTGTGGATTTGATTGATCCAACCAAAATTGCCTCCAATCCTGCCCAAATGCAGGCTATTGGATTTTTAAAGGAAATCGCGGAAAAGAGTGGTGGTCGCTATTTGAAATCGGCAGGCGTAACCCAACTGGATTCCAGGTTTGAAGAAATTGTCAACGAACTCCGCCAGCAATACACACTTGGATTTTATGCACCGGAAGGGCAAAAAGCTGGCCAATTTCGCAAGCTTGAGGTCAAAATCAAACATTCTGGCTTCACCTGTCGCACCCGCCAGGGGTATGTTGTGACAAAGTGACACCGTGACAGGGTGACGAGGTGACAAGGTGACAAGGTGACAAAATGACAGGGTGACAGGGTGACAGGGTGACAGGGTGACAGGGTGACAGGGTGACAAGGTGACAAAATGACAGGATGACAGGGTGAGAGGGTGACTTCGCTACTTCACTATTTCGCTATTTCGCTATTTCGCTATTCACAATGAACAGTTTATCTTCTAATTCACGGATTGAACCGGCGCAATTTCAGAATATTGTGGTGTTTGACACCGGGTCACTGGCTGATGTGGTGGAGAGCCTTCCAGCGGTGAAAGCCTTGCGCCAGCATTTTTCACGATCAAATTTAACCGTTGTGGCCGGAACGGTTCAGGGCGAAGTCCTCAAGTTTGCGGAGTGTGCTGACAAGATCATTGTTCAGGACCACTATGAGCTGGTCAAAGGCGATAAAGTGACGGCTGGCTGGAACCTGATTTCGGCAGGTGCGAAGCTTGGCGTAGGGAAGTATGACCTGGCGATTGATCTCAACGAGTTTTCGGAATCGGGGGTGCTGGCCTGGTTATCGAGGGCGACCAATCGAATCGGTATCAGACACCAGAGCAAACTGGCGAACTGGATGTTTAATATCCGCAACCCACGTGTCAGTCGGCAACCACGCAAAGTTGATCAATATGCCGAAGCGGTCGAAGCGATTGGTGTTCAGGTGCTTGATCGCACGATTCGCCTCACGATTACCAGCAAATTTGATGCGGCCATTCAAAAACGGCTGGAGCGTTCAGCCTGGAACCCAGGAGAATTATTGGTTGGCCTGTGTCCTGAAACCAGTGGCAATCAAGAATCCTGGCCGGCAACCCGCTTTGCTGAAGTGGCCGGTTTGCTGGTCAACCACTACAACGCCCGAATTGCGCTGCTTGGAGATGCCAAAAACAGTCCGGTTATCAAAACCATCACCACGGCGTTGCGCGATCAGTATGCGCATGAGGGGGTGATCCTGGCGGGGATTCCCGTCGCCGAGCGGATTGCCGGGTTGGCCTGTTGTTCGTTGATGGTCACGGCTGAAACCGGCTGGGCCAGGCTTTCGGCTGCGGTTGATACACCAACAGTTTTATTGACTGACAACCAGGATGAAATCTTTGATCAAGGTGCGATGCGCCAGCGCCATCAGTTCCTGTATCAATCCCAGCTTGAGGCAATTACCGCTGATCAGGTTTTTGACGTGATGTGCGGGATGCTCCGTACCAGCCGAACTGGCGCGCTCTTTGACCGATGATGGATTGGTTACTCGCTACTTCGCGATTTCGCTACTCGCTACTTCGCTCTTTGCGCTGGTTCGGTGGCGCAGAAACCAGAGACTCAACCCCGAAAGCACCACAAACAGCAATGCAATCAGTTGCGAGGTGGAGAGTTCAACCGGCATTCCCTGGGATTGTGCTCCAAAGAGAGACACGGCGCCTCGCGGGTCATCCCGGAAAAACTCGATGGTAAATCGAATCGCGGCATAACAAAAGAAATAGGCCAGGATGATTTGTCCGTCAAAGGACCGTCGTTTCCGCAACAACAACAACCCCAGACAGAGTGCCAGGGTGCTGATTGATTCATAGAGTTGCGTTGGGTGGAGGGCACAATCAATGGGGACGCCGGTCAGTTCGTGGGCGCGCGCTGAAAAGTGAACACCGACCCAGCTCGTGGTACATTTTCCCCAGCAACAGCCAGCCGCAAAGCAGCCCAATCGTCCAAAGAATTGTCCCAGGGCAATGCCGGGCGCACAGGCATCAGCGGTTTTCCACCAGGGGAGTTTATAGTGGCGCATCAGAAAAATGCTGGCGACACTGGCACCGATCAATCCGCCGTAAAAAACGCCCCCCGAGCGGAGAAACTCAATTGAGAACAGCGATTTCAGGTTGAGCCGGTATTGTTCCCATTCAGTAATCACCAGCAATAGTCGCGAGCCGACCAGGGAAGCAATCAGCATATAGAGGCACAAATCATAAATCGTGCCCCGGTCAAGTCCGTCTTTTTCGGCCAGTTTGGCGGTCAGCAGGACACCGGCCAGAAAAGCAATGGCAATGAAAACGCCATAAGTATTGATTGTAAAATTGGAGCCGAATTGAATAAGTTCAGGAAACATGGGAGGAACTTTCACTTTTTGTCAGATTTCAGAGGGATCTCCAGCCAGCAAAGCTGACAGATCAACAAAAATCTGCAAGAAGAATGGCAAAAAAACATCAAATGGGGTACTTTCAAGCTGACTGTGCACGCTACCACAAGCCTTTTTCAAAGCACAAATTCCTTTCCTGCGGTAAATGGAAAAGACAGCTTTCCAGAAATATTTCCAAAAAAGTTCGGACACTGCGACAACAAACAAGGAACAGTCTATGTCTGTGACGAGTTCGCACCGACCGTTGATTGGTATTTCAACCCGGTTAAATCCAACTGAAGACACAAATTACCTGCGTCAAACCTATGGTCGAGCAGTTTTTTCAGCCGGGGGACTCCCGGTGCTCATCCCGCTGATCCCGGATGCCCTGTATATCAATGCGGTGGTTCTCCGGCTGGATGGGGTTGTGTTGCCTGGCAGCAACAGTGATATTGACCCGTACCGCTACGGTCAGGCGCCTCATGTCAATTTGGGAGAAGTCTTTCCGGAACGGGATGAAGTGGATCAGTTGCTGCTGGCCGCGGCTGAGTCCCAACGTCTGCCAGTGTTGGCCATTTGTTACGGTATGCAGGCGCTGAATGTCTACCGGGGCGGCACCCTGTTACAAGACCTGCCATCCCAGGTGGAGAATGTGATCCAGCACAATCAGCGTGGAACCTATACCCGCGTCGCCCATGGCATTCAAATCAAGCAGGACAGTATTTTGGCCCGGCTGGCAGGCGGGACCACCATCCGGGTGAACAGTCACCACCACCAGGGGGTGGATGAAGTCGGGCTGGATTTGGAACCAATTGCCTGGTCAGCGGATGGGGTCACTGAGGCCGTGATCAATACCCGCCCAGGGCACTTTATGTTAGGAGTTGAGTGGCATCCGGAAGTTCACTGGGAAGCGGATTCCTTTTCCCAGGCGATTTTTAAAATGTTCATAGCTGAAGCAGCGATCCGGGGATGAGGAGCGACGAAAAAGCCGTGACCAAACAACGAAGAATCCTGGTGATTGATGACGAAGACCTGATTCGCAAATTAATTATTGAAATTATTGAACTGGAAGGGTTTGAAGCCATTGGTGCTGAACATGGCCTGCAGGGGGTTGAGTTTGCCAAAACCTACCGCCCGGATTTGATCATTTGTGACGTGACGATGCCTTTCCTGGATGGGCTCGGGACACTGGCTGCTTTGCGTAAAGATCCGCAAACCGCATCCATTCCCTTTATTTTTCTAACCGCCAAAGTTGATCATTCAGATATTCGACAGGGAATGAATCTGGGGGCGGATGATTATTTACCCAAGCCGGTTGGACGCAATGAACTCATTACCGCCGTCCGGGCCCAGTTTCAGAAACATAGCTGGATGCGCGACCAGTATGAAAAGAAAATGGAGGAGTTGCGCCGCAATATCAGCAGTTCGCTTCCGCACGAATTACGCACGCCGCTGAACGGAATTTTAGGTATGTCGGAACTGTTGATGGATGCCCATGACACCTTTACCCGCGAAGAAACCCTGGAGATGGTGCGTGATATCCATATCTCAGCCAAACGACTGCACCGGCTGGTCGAGAATTTCTGGTTATATGCCAAACTTGAAACGCTGAGTACTGATCCTGGTCACCTGGAAGTCATCCGCAAGCAGGCACAAACCTTTTCCGTCAAAGCCATTATTGAGAGAGTGGCGGCGACCAAAGCCCGCGATTTTCATCGAACCCCGGACCTGCAGGTTACGGTGGCGGAAGAGGCCGTCAAAATATCAGATTCCCACCTGGCAAAAGTCGTCGAAGAACTCCTCGAAAACGCCTTTAAGTATTCTTTGCTTGGAACGCCAGTGATTGTGACCGGAACGAGCGGCCCGGATACTTACCTTCTTACCGTAACTGAACATGGCCGCGGAATGACTGCTGACCAGATTGCCGATATCGGAGCCTATATGCAATTTGAGCGAACCATCTATGAACAGCAGGGCGCTGGATTAGGGCTGGCCATTGTGCAACGGATCATTGAAATCAATGAAGGCAGTCTCCAGATTGAGAGCATCCCAAATCAACAAACAAAGATTGAAGTTGAACTCCCCAAACTCCAACTGACGTTTCCCAATACCATTGAGTATGTGTGATTACTGAGCGAAATAGCGAAGTCGTGAATAGAGAAGCGAGTGAAATCGTGAATCGTGAAGTAGCGAAGTCGTCAAAGACAAAGAATTTAGAGGTGGACGGAACCCAATCTGAAATGTAACGCTGATCTCCTGCGCCCCTTCGCTCAAAAACAATGAAAGTCAATGAATCGGAATTACCAGTCTGGAGTCAATTGCCTGAGCGAGTGCAAACTCATTTCACATTCGCCAATATTTCCCAACCAGTCTTTGATTCCCAACTCAACCGAAGGCGGGCTGACTGCCTGAATTTTTATGCGGCGCTGGCGGTTCACGGATTATGGGAATGCCTGTTCATAGAGACCCCAACCCGCGAAGTTGGGTTAAATTCGATCTTGTTCCGTCCACAACCAGATACTGACACGCTGCTCAATCGGATCAAGTCCAATCCAGCCTTTACCAATTTAAAAACAACCATCCGCGGACGCATCAATAGCCTGTTTCACCCGGAAGAGTTCAACTACTCGGAAAATACCCACTGGAGAGCGTCGCTCCATTTCACGTTCAATGTCGAGGGGCTGGCGTTTGTCCACTTTGACTACTACAACGCGCATGCCGCCTCAGTCTGGCCAGTTATTGGTCATGCCGGGTTTGAATATCCACTCAAATTTGTGATGTCGGAATTTTCGACGGCCAAAGACATCCAGCTCTGCTTGAATCAACGCTTTGGGCGAAATGTCTGGCAACCCTGACAAAGACAAGGTGACAGGGTGACAAGGTGACAAGGTGAGTGGGTGACAAGGTGACAAGGTGACAGGGTGACAGGGTGAGTGGGGGATGGAAGGGCGCTGTTGCTTTGAACCGCGCCCTTTTTTCAGCGGAAATGATCATATCCTTTGATTTCAAGGGGATGAATCCCGGTCAAGGTCTCAATCTGCAATCCTTCCTGAACTGACTGAATCTCGCCGATACAGGTCAACGGGATTGGCTCACCCGCATCGGCCAGGACGGTCTGAAGTTGTGTCACGGCGGCCCGGTTCTGAGGCGAAACAGTGAACAACAATTCATAATCTTCGCCGCCATGCAGCGCTAATTGAAGCGGAGACTGACGGTTGCGGGAGGCGACAACCTGAGCTGCCGTGGAAATCGGAATGGAATCCGCTTGAAGTCGGGCACCGACACCGCTTTTTTCACACAGTCGGGCCAGATCAATTGAAAGACCGTCGCTGATGTCCATCATTGCTGTAACCAGATGCCGGTGGGCCAGGAAGCGGCCCAGCTTCAACCTGGGTTGTGGTTGCAGATGGGATCGAATCGCCGATTGAATTGAAATCTGGGTATTGTGGAGCGATCCGGTCGAGGCTTGATTTTGCAAAACGGCCAGCCCGGCGGCTGAATCTCCTAATTCACCACTGACATAGATCAGATCCCCAACCTGAGCCCCAGCGCGCTGAACGGCTTCAGCGCGATGTACTTCGCCAAGAATTGTGACGTCAATGAAAATCCGCTCTGGGGCATGTGAGGTGTCTCCGCCGATCAAAACCACGTTGTGCTGGTCAGCCAGGGCCAGTATTCCAGCCAGGATTTGTTCGGCAAACCAATCCTCACAATCCGCTGGAAGGCCAAGGGTCAACAGGAAGTAGCGTGGAGTCGCCCCCATCGCGGCAATGTCGCTCAGATTCACCGCCAGGGCTTTGTGCCCGAGTGCCTGCGGGGGGAAGTACCGCCGGCGAAAGTGAACATCTTCCACGATGACATCAGAGGCAATGACCAGACAGGTATCGGCTTTGGGAATGATCAAGGCGGCATCATCGCCGATACCAACCAGCACGTCAGGGCTTGTCCGACGGGCGCGTTGTTCAAGCAGCCGAATAAATTCGCGTTCTCCTCGCATGGGGCTTGGGGTCCTTTTTGGTTTTATTTTCTACAGTCCACGCTTATGAAGGTGATGGGTGGGCTGGGGGATCAACTGGTTTTAACCGGAAAGCCATCCAGAATGTGGCCAAGCATAACCCAAAGGTGCAGAGGATGCCACCTTCGGGGCCATAGCTGCCGCCCGTGAGCCATTGAGGTGACAGTGGTTGCGTGGCCAGAACGGTGGTTGAAATCAAATGGTCAAGGCCGCTGACGGAGATGCCCCATAGCCAGACGGTGGCGAAGTTCCATCCCAGGTGTAATCCGGTCGCCAGCCAGAGACTTGGGCGTTTGAGTCGAGCCACCCCGAGCCAGATTCCAGCCAGAAATGTGTTGAGAAGTGCCAGCGAGGTTGAGTGCGGATTGGCAATATGAATCAGGGCAAACAGGCCGGAAGTGACCAGTAAGGTATTGAGAGGATTGGTGTTTTCCTTCAGGGTTTGAAAGGCAAAGCCACGTAACAGGACTTCTTCAAAGGCGGCGGCCACCAGAAACAGGGCAAGCCCCTGGATGAGTGCCAGCCCGAGCGGGATGAGTGAAACGGTCACAACCTGGAGTGTGGCTTTTTGGACAATGACGGTGAGCCCTAAAACCAGGGAAAGCAAGCCGATTCCAGCCAGTGATCCTCCCACTATGTCCATCCACCAGCCTTGGGAAAGTGAGTACCCACAGCGGGTGAACTGGATCTGGGGAAACAGGTTCCGGCAAAAAAGGGTTGCGGCCAAAGCGGCCAGCAACATTCCGATTTTATTCAACGTGAGGGCTACCCATCGGGATTGAAGCTGGGCGGGAAGGAGCGTGGTTCCCAAGGTCGCGAATGGGACAGCAATAAACCAGGCCACAATCAGAAAAACCATAAAAAAAATGGTTACTTGCCAGCCGCTTCGCAGTTCTCCAGTGTCGGGGTGGATAAAAAGGTTTATGATTACATTCATTCGGTAATTTCCTAGCCTTCATGCTCATTTTAAAGAAGTTTCGTCAATCGAACTTCATCAGTCGTCAAATCTACTACTGCTCATTGATATGGTTCCGTAATAAAAGTTTTGTAATCTGTCCAGAGAGAACAAAATACATTTTGATAAATACCGTAAGATCCTAACATCTGACTACTGACCACTGACTCTTTCAATAAACCAACGATGACCGATTCCACGCCATCAGGACCAATCAGCGTCACCAACCTTTCAGATGCCGAACATCGGTTGCGCAACTATCGCCGGCGGCAAACGCGCATTTTGATTTTGTCAATTGTCACCCTGATGTTTTTAGGGGTGTTGATTGCCCAGGGGTCGCTTGATTTATTAAACCTGATCAGCCCCAGCACACCGGTGGCCACATTTATTTTATATGGCCTCTCGATGTTGAATTTTATGGCCTCGATGCTGTTGCTGTTTGTGCTCAGCCGCAACATTCTGAAGTTGATCCAAGAGCGCCGTCAAAGAAAACTGGGGTCAAAATTTAAATCACAAATGGTGCTTGGGTCACTGGCGATTTCGATTTTGCCGGTGGTTATGTTGTTTTTCTTTGCCTATAGCCTGGTCAACCGGAGCCTGGAAAAATGGTTTAATATTCCAGCCCAGCGATTTGAAGAAGATGTGGCGTTTATCCAGGACCAGATGTACTCCCAGGAGATGAAAGCGCTGTCGGAAACTGGTCGGTCCATGATTCGGCTGTTGAAAATGAGACAACTCGCAACCATGCCCGCGACTGACACCGTTCCATCGCGTCTGGATTTGGATGCAACCGGACGTGAAATGTTTAAGGCTGAATTTCGCAGTCATGAGTTGTACCGGTTGTTCATCCTCGACAGTGACGGGAAACAGGTGCTGGAATTGGGCGATGGGTTCTTTGACGGGTTATCAAATGTCCAGCAGGCCAAATCAGTCATCGTCAGTAATGACCCGCACAGCTCGATTTTCGTGACCGGAGATAACCGGATGTTTGTGTTGGTTGGATTGCCGATTCGGGCGGGAGTGGTCGCCGGGACTGGAAAAAAGACGGCGCCGCAAACCGGTATGCGTCAGGCAAAACAGGTTGGAGGGTTGTTTTTGATTCGCCAGCTTCCACAATCATTGATTCGCCGATTTGACCAGCTTTCAAATGAGGCCAGGAATCGGGCCGATTTAACCATTCAAAACCGTCGCATGCGGTTTACTTATTTGTATATTCTAGGATTTGTCACATTGCTGCTGGTTTTTGGAACCACCTGGATCGCATTGTATATTGCGCGGGGGATTACGGTCCCGATTCAGGCGCTGGCTGAAGGGACGCATCACGTTGCCCAGGGGAACTTTGATTATGTGGTGGATGTTGCGGCTGATAACGAGCTGGCGGTGCTGGTTAATTCCTTTAATGATATGGCCAGTCAGTTACGCACCAACCGTCATCAACTTGAAGCCACTGCTACCCAGCTCCGGACCATGAATCGAGCCCTCGAAGAACGAAAGCAATATATCGAAACCATTTTGCAAAGTTTGTTTACCGGCGTGGTTTCACTAGACGCTGAACAGCGGGTGACGACCATCAATCAGGCTGGAATTGAGTTGCTTGGCCTGGATCAGTCATCAATTGGGTTGCCGATTGAACAGGCTGTGCCATCCGCCAACCGGACTGAGTTTCAACGGGTTTTGCGCCGAACACGCCGACTTGGACAGTCCACAGTGGAAGTTGAACTCAAAATCCGGGATCAAAAACCCTTGCACGTCGCCGTTTCGGGGACCGCACTTCGCGATGAAAAGGGGAAATACAAGGGCGCAGTGCTCATGATTGAAGACCTGTCTCCGCTGATACAGGCCCAGCAAAGTGCAATCTGGAGCGAAGTTGCCCGCCGAATGGCCCACGAAATCAAAAACCCGCTGACGCCGATTCAACTCTGCGCTGAGCGCATCAGCCGCAATATTGACCGCCATGGAGTTGAGTCCGAACGGGTCCATCAGACAATCCATGAGTGCACGGCAACCATCAGCCGGGAAGTCGCCACGCTGAAACGCATGGTTGATGAATTTTCACGGTTTGCCAAATTGCCGGATGCCCAGCCCGAACCTTCATCGCTCAACAAGGTCGTTCAAGAAGCCGTCCGGCTCTATGATGACCGACTGGATGATATTGAACTGGAAACCCGCCTGGATGAATCCTTGCCGATCTTGAACATTGATCGAGAACAGTTTAAGCGAACCCTGGTCAATTTGATTGATAATGCACGCCACGCGATTGAAGCGGCTTCCGACCGGTCAGGGAATTTTGAATTCGGTGACAAGCGGATCCTGCTGGCCACGGAATACCGTCCAGATCAAGACCTTGTCCGACTTTCAGTGAGCGATACCGGGCAGGGTATCTCCGCTGATGACCGGGAGCGCCTGTTTCAGCCATACTTCTCAACTCGTAAACGGGGAACAGGGCTCGGGTTAGCCATTGTGAGCCACATTGTGACCGATCATAATGGACGGATTCTGGTTGAGGAAAATCAACCCCACGGTGCTCGATTTATCATCGAATTGCCGGTTTCCTGAAACCGGGTTGCGGCAATCCGCTATTTCAGCCCAACCCAATCAACTCCATTTTGGAAAGGACCTTTTTGTGAAAATTGAACTGCGTGTCATGTGTTTTTTCGGTGTTATGGTTTTGCTGGCCGCTGGAACAGGTTGCCAGGACAGTGCCCCGCAAGTTGTTGTCCCCGCGGCGAATCGGGCGGCTCGGGATGGTGCGGCAAAATCCCAAATGCGAACGATTTATCGAGCCGAAGAAGCCTTTAAAGCCAGAACCGGACGCTATGGCTCCATGGCTGAACTGGTTGAGGGGGGAGAGTTAAACACCGACCCAGAAAATGAGCGACTTTATAAATACACGCTCACGGCTTCGGAACACACCTTTGAATGTGTTGGCATGCCAGTGGTGTATAACACCAATGGCACCATTTCGTACTACATTGACCAAACCGGGCAATTGCGCGGTGCTGATCATAAGGGACAACCAGCTTCGTCGAGTGATCCCGTCATTGTCCAATAAATATGGGAAGATCTTCCTCGAACTTGTAAATGATGGTTCAGCGCAGAAAAACCAAGTGAAATCCCAGAAAATTACATTGCTGGCAAAAAGTTGCGTGTGCTAGATTGAGGGGTGATTCTTAGTCATCTAGTTCTGAGAATTTACACAAATTATCATCCTTTTTTCAGCATTCTTCGCACGGCAAACAACACCTTCAACTTTCATAAGATTTGACGGCGACGATCTGGATCAGAACGCAAGGATCACTTCGAACGTGAACCTGCGCGACCCCAGGTTTTGAGGCAATGGTTTGGCACAAGTTCCATTGTCGGCATCTTTCGCGGTGCATTCGTTTGACGACCCGCACTCATTTCGGAAGGATGATCTGGATTTCTGATCCAATATCGGAGGAGACGTGAACAGATCAGGTGATGATTCCCGCATTCGTCGGGAGTATTTTGATTGGTATGTCATTTCAAAGAAAACCCTGTACATGATTGGGGCAGGATTGATCCTGATTTTGATCATAATTGGTATTGCTCTTTACCGATATTTCAATCCTCCAGGTCCTGTAGACCCAGATGTAGTTATCAATGAAGAAATCCGCCTCGTTCAAACCAGTGGCAATGTAACCATTTACCGGGCCAATAATGGCAACGTTGAACTGGCAGTCCCTGGTATGTCGCTCTATGAAGGCGACCGGATCCAGACCGGGTCTGGTTCCACTGCCTCACTCCAATTTATTGACGGCAGCACCCTCCGCATCAAAGAAAACTCCACCGTTGTCGTGAAGCAAAATAGCAGGGAGGTCAAAACCGAAAAAACCCAGGTTGAAAGCAATGTGGCGTTTGGTACGGTGAATATGTCGAATCCGGCGTCAGCCCCAGCCTCCGGAAGTGTCAATAACGTGACGGCTCCTGGCGTATCCGTTTCGTTCCAAAGTGGAACTCAGGGGACAATTAACTATGACGGTCAGACCACGAAAGTGGTATCGGAAAAAGGCAATTTGAATGTGGTGACCGATGCCGGGACCGCACAGGTCATCTCTGAAAACCGGGGGAGTGAGTTTAAGGACGGCGCCAAAGTCAATGATATTGCCTATTTACCAAGTCCGAAGCTGAGATCTCCTGAAAATTCTGAACTGCGGAGTTTTAACCGGGGAACATCACCTGAAATTCTATTTACCTGGAGTCCGGTTCCAGGGGCTGTCAGTTATAATTTCCAGATTGCAACTTCAAATTCCTTTGTCAAGAGCACCATCATTGCCGAGCGGAACCAGCGTGGTACCTCAACCAGCAATGTCTTTCGACCATATGATGGAAACTACTACTGGCGGGTTCAGGGCGTGGAAGGCAACGGCAAAGAGGGAATCTGGTCCAATGAACAGCGCTTGCAAATCGTGATTCGGGCAAGCGGTGGCAAGGATACGCCCATTTATCTCCCCAGACCAACTTATCGTGAAATTGGGCGAGGGATTTATGAAGTGACCGGTGAAACCGAACCTGGGGTTCAGTTGCGAATCAACGGCAAAAACGTCCCGGTTGGCCCGGATGGAAAATATATGGCCAACGTGGATTTAAACGGAAATCAATCCGTCATGTTTGTGGCACAGGATTCACAGGGACGAACTCGAACCGAAAATTATCCACCTCGGTAACCCATGAGCGCCAGGATAAGGAAGTTTGAGCCTGTGCGAGACAAGGAGACAAGGAGGCGGGGAGACACGGATGACAATTCACCAGGTTTGTCAGGTTGAATCAGTTTCGATTGAGAGCGGGCGAAGGCGACCAGTTGTTTTTTCTCCCTGTCTCCCTGTTTCCCGGTCCCTTTGTCCAGATTGGGTTCTGTTTCCTTATCCTGGCGCGTATGCCTCGGTAACCTGACTCCAGATCCAGAATCAAGCCGGAGTGCGTGCTTCGGGTTCTTGCTCAAATTTTCAAAATTTTATACCAGGCAAGACTCCCACCTTGCCTGGTTCCTTCAATACATCAACTTCTGGTTCCATACTGTTTTCAACGTTTTGTCAAAAACTGAGTAGACACACGCGTGGAAACTGAGTACTGTCACATGTTTCGCGGAACCTGGTTGATTGTTGCTTCGGACAACCTGA
This sequence comes from Acidobacteriota bacterium, assembly GCA_016208495.1. Taxonomy (NCBI): domain Bacteria; kingdom Pseudomonadati; phylum Acidobacteriota; species Acidobacteriota bacterium. Next base: position 28,863 of record JACQXX010000003.1, read on the forward strand.
TGTCGCTGGTTTATGGTGAAAAGAGACCGTTTCACCCCTGTGACTGGAACTCACCACCAACAGTTTCACTCTAAGGGAACCATTGATCGCGGGTCCTGATTTCAAATCGCCAACTGTATCATCTCCCCCTCATTTCATTTTGGTTGATAAAGACTGCAATGCGCGTGGCCGTGGTGTACCTGGAAAAAATCCCTGAAGTTCTCTTGCGGGTCCTTGGCCATACCACGTCTATTGAAACGGCATTGTTTACCGGCAAGCGAAACGACGAGGATTTCCTCAGTTTGTGGCATCCCGAAGTGATTTTGTATGAGCTGGAAGATGAAGCCAGCGAACAATTATCACGCCGAATGCTGACTCACGCCCGGCATGCGGTGGCCGGAATCCCAGCCTTCTCCTTCTCGTCCACGGCCAGCGCCGATATGTGCGACCTCTCAGCCGAGATTGGGTTTATCAACCATCTGGAAGCCCTCCGATTGACTCCACGAGAACTCGAATTGCACCTGCAGTATGGTCTGCGTCTGTCGCGACTCCCCCATAGCCCGGTTCCGACGGCAACGGGAAAAGGAGGGTTTGACAAAGCATTTGAGGCCGTGACTTCGTTTCACTCGTCACTGGATCAGGCAAAAGTCGTGGAATCCGCTATGTTGCATTTGCCAAGGCTGGTTCCCGCCGATACCTGGGCGCTCTATCTCAGCACCGAATCTGGTGAACATTTGAATCTGGTGGCGGCGGTGAATGCTTCAGGCCGGGCCATTGTCAAAAGTGTTTCAATGGCCGATGAGGAAAGCCCGCTGGTCCAAACGGTTCGCGAGGGGAAATCAATGTTTGCCATTTTTCCCGCCGCCGGTGAGAGCCACGCTGATCCAGTGGTTACCTATTCGCTCAATGCACTGAGTGACAAACACGAAACCCAATTGCTCCTGCCATTGCTGACCAATAGCAATCTGTGTGGTGTGATGATGGCTTCGTTGGAAGCCGGTACGCGCACATTTACCGCGGAAAATCTGGATATTGCTGAACGGGTCACCGCCTCGCTGGCCATTGCCTTGGGAAATGCCATGAGTTTTACCAAAGCGGAAAGCATGTGCCAGTTGGATGACTTGACAAGCCTGTATAATGCCAGGTTTTTCTATCAGGCATTGGACACCGAACTGAAACGGTCTCGTCGCTATGGGCTTCACCTGGCCGTGATCTTTTTAGATTTGGATGGGTTCAAGGGGATCAATGATCAATTTGGCCATCTGGTCGGAAGCAGTACGCTGGTTGAAGTTGGTCAGTTGATTTACCGGGCCGTGCGCGAAACAGACGTTGTCGCTCGTTATGGCGGAGATGAATTTGTGATTGTGCTGCCGGAAACCAATGCGGCCCAGGCATTTATTATTGCCGAACGAATCCGGGCCCGCATCGAAGCGTCCAATTTCCAAAAGGCACGAGGCTTAAATGTTCATTTAACCTGTTCCCTTGGGATCTCGGCGTTTCCTGAACATGGCGTTGTGGCTGAAGATCTGGTCAAATGGGCCGATCAGGCCATGTACAACGCCAAACAGGGCACGAAAAACCAGGTTGTTGTGGTCAATCTGCAAGGGGCTTAGTGGTTGGGGCTTGGGGCTTGGGGCTTAGGGCCTGGGGTTTAGGAACAGATACTTTCCAAAAACCAGGAACGAAGAACCAGGAACGAAAAACCAGGAGAACCAAAAATCCTTTGATATTCAACTATTTAACCAGAGAATCTCCAAAACGGGGTTCCCGATTGACGAATTTTTGATAGATTGGTGAGTTAACAATTCCTTCTTGAAAGGCTGCTGTACGATACTCCATGAAACTTCGCTCCCTGTTTAACTTCTTCTCAAATGACCTTGCGATTGATCTGGGCACCGCAAATACCCTGGTGTATGCCAAGGGACGCGGGATTGTGGTCAGTGAACCATCCATCGTCGCCATCAACAAAATCACCAACAAAGTTGAAGCGGTTGGCAAAGAGGCTAAGGAAATGCTTGGCCGAACGCCTGGAAACATTGTGGCTATTCGTCCAATGAAAGATGGTGTGATTGCTGACTTTGAAGTCACTGAAAAAATGCTTCAGCACTTTATTAAGAAAGCCCACAACGGGAAGTCGTGGGTCAGTCCGCGGGTTGTCATCGGAGTTCCGGGGGAAATCACGCAAGTCGAACGCCGGGCTGTGATTGATGCCGCCAATCGGGCACGCGCCGCCGAGGTCTACCTGGTGGAAGAAGCCATGGCCGCCGCCATTGGAGCTGGACTGCCCATCACCGAACCCTATGGGAATATGATCGTGGACATTGGCGGCGGAACGACCGATATCGCGGTGATCTCCCTGTCTGGCATTGTGTATTCGCGAGCGGTTCGAGTGGCCGGAAATGAGTTGGATGAGGCCATTTCACAGTACATCAAACGCAAATATAACTTGCTGATTGGGGAACGCACCGCCGAGCAAATCAAGATTGAGCTTGGGTCTGCCCACTTGTTGGATGAACCGCTGACCATGGAAATCAGAGGCCGGGACTTGATCGAAGGAATCCCGAAGACGGTTACGATTTCGGACGAAGAAGTCCGCGAGGCCATGGCCGACCCGGTGGCAACTATTGTCAATGCCGTTCGGGTGGCGCTTGAGCGAACTCCGCCTGAACTCTCAGCCGATATTGCCGACCGTGGCATCGTTCTCACTGGTGGTGGGGCACTGCTCAAGGGATTGGATAAATTGTTGATGAAAGAAACCCGTGTCCCCGTAACCCTGGCTGAGAACCCGTTGTCCTCAGTCGTGTTAGGCACCGGGAAAATGCTTGGTGACTTTGAGTTGTTAAAACGTGTCAGCCTCGAAAGTGGGTACGGATACAATAATCAAAACTAATGTGGGTGATGCGAGGCTGGTTGTCACCTGGATCCAGGATTTTCCACGGTGGGTGGATCGCTGGGTAAAGGTCCCAAAGGCAATTCGCGTGAGCAACCAGTTCCCACACCACTCCGGCTCAGGGGTAACTACGGGTGAAGTCTGATTCATCGTTACGTCCAACCATCATTGCCGTCATTTTGCTGGTCGGTCAGTTTTTACTGATGACGATCAATGCGCAGGCCCGGATTACCAAGCAATCCCTTCCGCGCACCCTCATCTTGACCGCCACCTATCCCATCCAGAAAGGATTGGCGGTCGTCACCACCTCCGTGGGCCATGTCTGGAAGGGCTACGTTAGTTTGTGGCGGGCGGCTGAGGAAAATCAGAACTTGCGTCGGGAACTCTCGCAACTCAAACGGGAACGGACCGAATTGCAGGAAACAATCGCCAGCCACAAACGCCTCCAGGATTTGCTCAAATTAAAGGAAAGCTTTCAAAGTCCAACCATTGCGGCCAATGTCATTGGTCGGGATGGGAGTCCCTGGTACAAGCAGGTCATTATTGATCAAGGGACACTGGCCGGGGTCCACCTCAATCATATTGTCATCACGCCAGATGGGGTTGTGGGACGGGTTGTGAGCGTCGGACCTTCCTCGGCCATGGTTTTGATGATCACTCACGGTGATGCCGGCGTGGGCGCCATGCTGGCTGAATCGCGAACCAACGGAGAATTGCGTGGCCGAAACGAGTTGGTGTGCCAGCTCGACAGTATCAGCGGCCTGACCCAGGTCCGGGTTGGCGAGGCAGTCCTGACGACCGGGCTCGATGGGTTTTATCCAAAAGGGTTGTTATTGGGATATGTGACCCAGGTCCAGCTTGGGTCGGGGGCTGGTCTCCATCAGATTTCCGTTCGCCCGGCGGCTCAGCTTGACCGGTTGGAAGAGGTTCTGGTGTTGTTGAGCCGGGCCTCGGATGTTCAAATGACCGAATCGGTAAAGAAAGAAAAAGAATAAGTGATACCATTTTGGAATGAACCCTCTGTATGAGGGGAAGTCTAAATGATTGAAACCCCTGTATTTCCCAGCAACCCAGCAACCCTGAACCATAAATTGAGAAAAACAGTCTTCACCCTTTTTATTTGTGCCAACTCTTCGAATCATTTTTGTCATTTTCATCATTACTGCTCTCCAAACGGCGCTCCCCCGATATTGGCCGGGGTTCAGTTATCTTGATTTGCCTTTAATTTTAACGGTTCATTTGGGATTGCAGCGGAACGCGAGCCAGGCCATCTGGTTTGGGGCGATTGCCGGGTTGTGCCAGGACATTTCACTGTCTTCCCGATTACTTGGATTATGCGGCTTTTCAAAAACCGCGATTGGCTACAGCCTCTGGTTTTTTGGAAATCGCTTTCGGTTGGATGGGGCGCTGCTCCGAATTTTTATTTTGCTGGCATCCTCCGCCGCCAATACCTTGATGTTTGTGGCACTTCATTTTTTCTTTGCGGCGGCTCCAGAAGGAATGAATATTCGCGGAGCCATGAAAATCGGAGGACTGCAGCTTGTGGGAAACCTGCTCGTTTCGCTGCTGTTGTTCCCAATTTTTGACAAATTCTTTCACGAAGATCCCTATGATCCAACCCGGGCCCCTGAAGTGGGCCGGCGGAAACTGAATTAGCCAGTGTTGAGGTGAAGAAAAAGTCTGTCCACCCATCTGTTCTGACTCGACTGTTTCTTCTTTTTGCTGGGTGAATAAGGAAACTTTCCTAGATTCAAATGAAAAAAAAGGGCAAACTATTTATCCAGCTTGTGGCTTCGCACGCGGTTCAATCTCAGAATCACAACCTCGAATTCTTACCCCCTCGTGTTGTTGCATTATGCCATTGAAATCTCTCGATTCCGACGGGTCGCATCCCTATAACCTCCACTTCCGGTTCCTGATTCTGCAATATTGCATCGTCATTGCCTTCGGCGTACTGGCGCTGCGGTTCTGGAACATGCAGGTGGTTCAGCATGAAAACTATGTCCGACAGGCTGAAAACAACCGGTTACGGGACGTTCCGATTCCGGCGCCGCGGGGCAACATTCTGGATCGCAATGGCCGGATTCTGGTTGATAGTCGCCCGACATTTAATTTGATGATCAATCGGGAAGATATCGGTGAACAGGAAGCCACCATTCGCATGCTGGTTGAAGAATTCGGGGTTGATCGTGAGTATGTGCTCCAGCAGCTTCAGTCACAGGCTGCTAAATCCCGACCAATTGAAGTCAAAATTGATATTACCGATGCCGACCGGGCCCGAGCTGCTGCGTTGTCCTATGAATACCCCGAACTGACCGTGGAATTGCACCCCCAACGCAAATACCCCCTGGGTGATATCGGGTCGCATATTTTGGGCTATGTGCATGAAATCAGTCCTTCCCAATTGAAGCCACCATTGCGGGCCGAATATGAAAACTGTAAACCGGGCGATAAAGTCGGACAGGCCGGACTGGAAAAATCTTATAACCAGGTCTTGATGGGGAAGGAAGGCTATCGCCGGGTGATTGTGGACAGCCGGGGCCGATTTGTGAGCGAACTGGAGCAGGTGCCCCCGTCACCGGGCCAGGATGTGGTCACCACGATTGACCTGGACCTGCAGTTGATGGCGGAGCAGGTCCTGCGTGAACGGGGGTTGGACGGCATTATCATTGTCATGGACCCACGCAATGGGGAAATCCTGGCCATGGCTTCGTTCCCAGGGTATGACCCCAATCTGTTTTCCTCCGGGATTTCAAAAGTGGATTATGCCAAACTGGCTCAGGATCCGCATAAACCGCTCCGGAACCGTGCCATTCAAGATATTTATCCCCCTGGATCAACCTGGAAGCTGATTATGTCTGTGGCGGGGATGAAATCGGGTGTGTTGGATCCAAACAACACGTATGTGTGCGGTGGCGGTATCACCGTTGGTAATAAGTTTACCCGCTGTATGGGCGCCCACGGTGCACCAAAGATTGACTATGCCCTGACCAAGTCGTGCGATGGATTCTTTTATCGCCTTGGAATCAAGCTAGGACTTGAAAACCTTCAAAAATGGGCCACCGAAATGGGGTGTGGCCAATATACGGGCATTGATTTGCCAAATGAGTTTAAGGGATACATTCCAAGTCTGGAGTTGAAAGCGGCAACCGTCCGGCGTTCTTTCCCCAACCCGACCGCCAGGGAGTTTGAGTGGCGGGACATAGATTCGGTGTATGCCTCTATCGGACAGGCCATGGTCCGACCCACGCCGCTCCAAATGCTGCGGGCGGCGGCGGGGATTTCCCAACGTGGAACCTTTCACACGCCGCATTTATTGCTCGAAGCCAGACCTACCAAAGATTATCCCGCCCGATTTTTCGCGGACAAAACCCATAAAATTGAAATGCCTCCCGAAAACTGGGAAGCGATTATCAAAGGCATGTGGGGAGCGGTCAATTCTGGCGGCACCGCGACTGGTTCCGCGATTACTGAGTTTCCGGGTTGGGAAATGTGTGGAAAAACCGGCACGGCTCAGGTGGTAAGTAAAATCAAGACCGAAAAGCTGGAGGAAAAAGACCACTCGTGGTTTGTTGCCTTTGGCCCGCGTGAAAATGCTGAAATCGCGGGAATTTCGCTCGTTGAACACGGCGGGTTTGGGGCAAAGGCTTCGGCCCCAAATGTGAAGGCCGTCTTTGAAACCTATTTGAAGAAAAAGAACGGCTTACCGATTGAGGTGTCGCTGGAGACAGTTCAGGAAGCGGCAAAGAAGGCCGAACAGTTCCGCAAGGAGTGGCACAACGCTATTGCCCGCCGACAACAACGTGCTGAGACCCGACAAACGAAACCGGCAACAACGCCCAAGCCGGCAACAACGCCCAAACCGGCGGCTACAACTCCGGTTCAATGAACCACTTTTCCTGACCAGGCGGTGATCCACCCTATGATGACACGTGATATTCGAGATTTTGACTGGCCGTTGTTGATTGCCGCCCTGGTGTTGTGTGGCATGGGGATTACCGGCATTTACAGTGCCCAACCGGAAGGGAATTTCTGGTTTAAGCAACTGGTGACGGTCGGGATTGGGCTGGTGGTCATGTTTGTTTTGTCACAGATCAATTTTCAGCGGTTGTTTGATGTGGTGCCTTATTTTTACGCCGCAACCATGATCCTGCTGGTCCTGGTTCTGATGATTGGCACCAAAATCAACGGTCAGCGGTGCTGGATCAGTTTGGGGGCGTTCGGGACCTTGCAGCCATCGGAGTTTGCCAAGCTGGGGACAATTATGATGGTTGCCCGGATTTTGCACCCCTTGCAACGACGGGCAGTGACGATGGATTTTGCACTCAAAGCCTGTGCGGCAGTGGCTTTGCCCGTCGGGCTGATTATGCTGGAGCCGGATACCGGCACCGCGCTGACGTTTTTCCCGGTGCTGATTGCGATGTTGTTTGTCAGCGGGTTGAATCGGCGCTTTATTGTGGTGACGCTGATTCTGACCTTAATCATCGCCCCGTTTGGTTTCAAATATGTGATTGAACCCCGGTTGAAGCAGTATCAACGGGATCGGATCAACGTTGCGGTGAATGCGATGTTTGCACCGGAAAAACTCCAGGGCCGGGAAATTCGAGAAGGGTATGGATACCAAACCCTGCAATCCATGATTGCGGTTGGATCCGGCGGCGCCACCGGAAAGGGAATTACCAAAGGAACTCAGAGCCAGGGCGGATTCGTCCCGGAAAAACGTACCGACTTTATTGCCGCGGTTTTGGCTGAGGAACTTGGGTTTGCTGGAAGCATCTTCATGCTTGCGCTTTTGCTGTTCATCATAATACACTCGGCTCGCACCGCCGAACGCGCACGCGATCGGTTTGGCTTGCTGATACTCACCGGATTCGTCACGTTGCTTTCATTTCACGCGGTCATCAATATCGGCATGGTTGTTGGTTTGGTCCCGATTATGGGGATTCCGCTTCCATTGTTGAGCTATGGCGGAACCTCGCTGCTGATGACGTTTATGTGTCTTGGCATCGTTGCCAATGTGTATCAGCAGCGGTTTGTCAATTAGTCAAGAACCTGAGACGCTGAACCCATCATGCAATCTTGCCGGATGGATCTGTCCCTGGCGTTTGGAGTGCGGGAAGGTTGTTCTGATCGCCGTTTGAGCAAACTCCAGTGCGGAAAATTCATTCTGGCCAAGGGGCTGGTGTCAGTGTTGACGAATCCATGGCGAAATTGAATGGTGAACGTCAGGTAGGTGTACAACTTTCTTTCCAACTTTTTGTGTTGAGGCTTGGTTTCGGTAAGAAAGAAGTCTGTTTGCGAAAAACAGAGGCTGAAACAGGAGCCAGCAACGACGTTTGACATAGCTCGTTTTAACTCTGCTGCCGCTTTCTGGCAGTAGACTGAAACAACTTTGGGATTGGTTTTCATCCAGAAATAAGGTGTGGTATCTGACTGTCTCTTGTTTTGAACCAGGAATCAGTCTTATCTTCTAAAATTCTGCTCGTTTTCTGAAGAAATGTTGCTTGAAACAGGAAAAATCACCATTCGGTGAGAGAAAACACAGGATTTGCCAGTCTGAGAGAAGACACTGCGCTTCAGGTATCTTGACGCAAGTCCGGCTTGCGCTCTCAGCGGCACACCGGTTGTTCACCCTTCTTCTGATCGGTCTCCGTTCCATACCCCGAGCTGATTTGACAAGTGTTGGTGCCAGTGCTCCCTTCGGCAACTTGATTGGGACATCCTTTGGGCACATTTCGGTGTGTCCGGTCATCACCCAATGCGTGGTTATCTCAGACCCGTTGCGCTTTATCGGGTACGAGTTTGACCATTGGGCGGCGAGAGAGAGTCGCAATCAATCTTCCTCTTGATCTCATCCTGCTTCCTTTTACCAGTTTCTCCTCCAAGCCACACACATTGAAACAATCCATATTCGTTGTCAGGGTGTAGTCCCCAGCGCGCAAGTTACCTGACAAAAGAGTGATTTTGTAGGGCTTAGAGGAAACTATGAATAAAGAAATGATTATCAGTGCAAGCGCCCACGAAAAGCGCGTGGCCATTCTGGAAAACGGAGTGGTGATGGAATTTTACGTTGAGCGCATTGATGAAACGCAGGCTGTGGTCGGAAATGTCTATAAAGGACGTGTGGTGAAGGTCCTGCCAGGCATGCAATCCGCCTTTGTGGATATCGGTCTGGAACGGGATGCGTTTCTCTATGTTTCGGACTTCTTTGAAGAAGAAGGCAATGATGAATATGACACGGAATCTGTCTCAAACGAAGGTCAGGCCCGTGGGAAAGGCCGAGAAGGACGGGAGGCGCCACGTCAACCGGATCGGGATCTGTCAGGCCGTCACAAACGGGATCGTGATCCCCGTCCTCTGGTGACCGAACCTGCCGAAAGTACCGTAAAGGCCAAACCCGCAATCGAAGACCAGGTCGAGTTTGACAGCCGTTTGCTCCCACCAGACCTGGATGTGGACGATTCCTTATCTGAAATTGCGATTATGACGGATGGGTTGGATTTAAGCGTCAGCCCGGAAGCCTCGGTTGTCGAACTTGATCCTGAGGAAATGCAGGCCGTGCTCGAAGCCGAAAGCGAAGTTCAGCTTGAGCGGGTCGAAATTCACCCAGTTGAGGATGAAGAACCGGTTGTCGCCGAACCAGTCGAGTCAACCGAACCTGATCTAGATCTGGCGCTGGCCTTGTCTGATGGATTCCAGTTTGAACGGGTCACTGACCACGATATGCCTCAGGTGGAACCAGAGCCCCCAGCCACCCAACCCGAAGCCGATGTCCAGGCTGAAGCCGCTGAAGCCCCCACGGAAGTCGCTGTCGTGGCTGAAGTTGAACCGCTGGTCGTTGAAGCCGAGACCAGGCCCCAGGGGCGCCGGCGGGGACGCAAAAAAGCGGAACCTGTAAAAGTCGAACCACCCCCAGTTGAAATTCCGGTCCAGGCTGAACCGACTCCGGTTGAACCTGCTGGAAAGAAAAAGCCGGCACGCGGCGGACGCAAGAAAGCCACTCCACCTCCAGCTCCAGCCGTGGCCTTTGAACGCATTCTGGATGACGATGTGCTCTCCGACGCGGGTGATTTACTCAAAGAAGCGATTGTTCAGCATAAAATCCTGGAGCAAACCCGACAGGATGAGTATGAAATCGCGGCGACTCCCACTGCGGAGGACGGCGCCCAGCCAGCGATGGAGGCAACGCCAGTTGCTCCTGAAATTGCTCAACCAGCTCCAGTCCGGGTCGCGGATGAAGAACCCGTCGAGCCAGCCGTGGCGCAAGGGGAACCGGAAGCTGATCTGACCGATACGGAAGCCAGTGTCGGCAAACGGTCGCGTAACTCTGAATTTGCTTCGCGTCGTGGCCGTCGTGGTCGTCGTCGTGGCCGGCCAGCCAATGGTGGCGGGGCCGCCCAGTCGGATGAGGATACCGGTGAAACGACGCTGGCCGATTCAGATGTGGCCGCGCTGCTCGGAGATGAAGCTGAGGCTGATGGCGGGGACTCAGAGACTCCGGAAATGAAAGCCAAAGATGACAGTCTCGGGGATGATTCCCTGGTGCCGCCCCAGCCCCCGGTTGCCGCGCTGCCGGCTCGCCGTGAATCACGAGACCTTCCTCCCCCCCGTGACACTCGAACCAAGAGCGAAGCCCGTCCCCCCCGTGAATTTCGCGGTCGGGCGCCTGGAATTACCGATCTCCTTCGAGAAGGTCAGGAAATTCTGGTTCAAATTGCGAAAGAGCCGATTGGCACCAAAGGTGCCCGCATTACTTCGTATGTGGCGTTGCCTGGGCGATATCTGGTGTATATGCCGACCGTGGCCCACATTGGGGTTTCACGCAAAATTCCTTCAGACCAGGAACGCACCCGGTTGAAACGAACCATGATCAACTTGCGGGACCGCGAACAGATTCCAGGTGGCTTTATTGTTCGCACTGCCTGTGAGGGACACACCGAGGAAGAACTGCGCGAAGACATGATGTATTTGTTTCGCACCTGGCAGGATATGCGCAAACGATCTGAGCATTCCAAGCCTGGGACGGTCGTCTATCGTGAACTCGATCTGGTCCAGCGGCTCTTGCGGGATCACCTCTCCAATGAATTCTCGGTCATTCGGGTTGATAATGAAGAAGAATATGCCCGGGTGGTTGACTTCATCAGTCGCTTCCAACCCAAATTGCTTGATCGAGTCAAACTCTATACCCGGAAACGTCAGATTTTTGAGGAATATGGAGTTCAATCAGAACTCGATGCGGCCTTGAAACCCAGGGTATGGCTCAAGTCGGGCGGGTTTATCGTGATCAACCAGACCGAAGCGCTGGTGGCGATTGATGTCAATACCGGGAAATTTGTCGGACGCTCAAACCGGTTGGAAGACACGATTGTCAAAACCAACCTCGAAGCGGCGGTTGAAATCGTGCGCCAGATTCGCCTGCGTGATCTGGGCGGAATCATTGTGCTTGATTTCATTGATATGGAAGAGCGCAAAAATCGCCAAAAAGTGATGCAGGTGTTGGAGCAGGAAATCAAATCTGACCGGTCGCCTTCCAAAATTCTGCAATTTAACGATTTTGGTCTGGTGGCGATTACGCGCAAGCGGGTTCGACAGAGTCTGGAACGGATTTTGTGTGAACCTTGCCCCTATTGCACCGGGGCGGGAATCGTCAAATCAGCCGAGACGGTATGTTATGAGATTCTGGCTGAATCCAGGCGGATGGCGTCGGATATGGAAGGTGAAACCCGAAGCCGGGAAGTCACGTTGCGGATCAACCCCTCCGTTGCCAAGGCATTGCGGAATGAACAAAAGCAGGTGTGGGGAGAAATCGAAGACTATCTGGGCTGCTCGGTTTCCTTGCAATCAGACCCCAATATCCACCAGGAACACTATGACTTTGCGTTTCTGTAAACCGAGACAGTGATCTTGAGCAACACGGCAAGAGAGCGAAGTGTGAAGTAGTGAAGTCACGAAGTAGCAACCGCTTACAGAGGATTTCACTATTTCACTATTTCACTATTTCACTATTTCGCTATTTTGCCATTGCGCTACTTTGCCACGTGACTCTCTCACCAAAATCCTTGCCAGTGTGAGTACACGCAAATTTTAATTCTGAAAAGTAATCGCCAGCTCTTTCCCCGTCTGTTTAGTTCCCGCAAGTTCCCACTGCCTGTCACTTCGGCTGTCCCCAGAGTATAGACCAATTTGTAAGGGAATCCTTGTATTAGAAAACAGTCAAATGATTCAACTAAATAAACTTAGTGAACCACTGACTACTGATGCCAGTGAAGAGTTGAAAAAATGAGCGGATTTGAACCCGCGAAGCGGGTGACAGGCTCGTAGCCCAGGGTGCAACCCTGGGAAAAGGTGGGGACTGACCCGAATTCCCAGGGCTCGAAGACTCGCCCTGGGCTACGAGCCGGCGCCCAGTTCCTGGGCTGAGAACCAAAAACGGATTCAACTCTTCACTGGCATTCCTGACTCCTGACTCCTGACGACAAACTGGAATTATTCATCGGTTTCAATTTGGACAAATTCTGAGCTGGGAATAGACAATTGAGGGTCGGTTGAAAGAGAATGGAAAGGAAAGCCAGCAACCGGGTTTGTGATCAAGGGCGGAAGCTTCATATGCGGATCTGCATAGAATGTGGATATGTCGGGAATACCTCAGGTGATGTGCGGTGCAACCAGTGCGGGGTTGAGTTAACCAGTCTTTCCGATTTGGAAAGCGGGGAAATTCAAGTCATTGGGTCGCCACGGCTGGCGGTGGGTGCCATCCTGGCCAATCGGTATCGCATTCTTGAAGTGGTACACCTTCCTCACCGGGCGGTGTATTACCACGGTCAATTGATTGATTCGCCTTCTGCCACCCTGTGCTGGATCACTGAAATGAAGTCGCAGCATCCACACCCGCTTTCAAATTTTGATTTATCGGCTTCAATCCAGGTTTCGTTTTCCGAGCGAAATCCGTTAGGCATCACCGCGCTCTTTCTCAAAAACACGACCATGGCTGGATTGCCCAAGTTTCTCGATTGTTTCGAGGAGGACACCTGGGCCTATCTGGTGGTTGAAAAACCTGATGCCAAACCACTGAGTCTCATCGGGCAGGTCACCGAAGGGGACGCCCATCGAATCGGAGGACAGGTCTGTCGGATTCTTACGCTGATTCATCGGGTTGGGTTGATCCACAATGGAATTGAAACCAACAGTCTCTGGCTGGACAGTCAAGGGCAGGTCTGGTTAATGTGTTTTGATCGGATGCGCCCACGTGGGTTGTTTGATCCAATCTTTCCCTTGACCCCGATTGAAGGCTACTCTCCCCCGGAGTACATCTGGTTAACGGCCAATGTCCAGCTTGATGCCCGGATTGATGTCTATAGCCTTGGGTGTGTGCTGTATTTTTTGTTGACTGGGCATTCATTTTCGTCACGTCCCTCGTCATTGCATTTGCGTCGGGGTCTGGGGACCTATCCGGAACTGCTCCTCTCGCCAGCCTTTGAACGAATCTTGCTCCGAACCCTGGCGCTCAATCCCCAGCATCGCTTTACCTCGGTGGTCGAACTGGCGGCCACCCTCGTCAGTCTGGCCTACCTTGCCCAGCCCCAGGCTGGATCCTACACCGATGTGGGACGGCATCGGGAACTGAATGAAGACAGCATTCTGATCCTGGATTTACAGCAATATTTTGAATCAAGCCTGGCGCACGTTGGCCTGTATGTGGTTTCAGATGGAATGGGAGGCGAGGCTGCCGGCGAAGTTGCCAGCCGGATCACGGTGCGGGCCATCGCGGAGTGGATTACGGAGCGATTGATCACCATGAATTTGAGATCAACCCATGGCAGTCGCCTCATGCAATCAACGGAAAGTGGAGATATTCTCTATATCAGCGAAACGGGCACCAATGCCCGGTCCAAGCAGTTGCTGACCAGTGCAATTCTGCACGCAAATCGTGAAATCCTTGATTATGCAGGGTTTAACCCGGCATCTGAAGGGATGGGCGCCACCGTGACCGCCGCGTTGCTGATCGGAAATATGTTGACGGTTGGGCAGGTTGGCGACAGTCGGTGTTATGTGTGGAGTCATGGCCGACTGGAATTGATCACCGAAGACCACTCTCTGGTTGAGCGCATGGTTCGTCGCGGGGAATTAACCCCGGATGAAGCCCGGCATCACCCGCACCGCAACATTATTTATCGGTCGGTGGGCAGTTCGGATGAAATCGAAGTTGATATTGTCACCCGTCGGCTCCAAGCGAACGATACCGTGCTCTTATGCAGCGATGGGTTGACCAACATGCTGGATGATGAACTGATCGGAGAGATTTTAGCTCGGGGTGTGGATCCCTGGAGCATCTCAAAAGAACTGGTCATTGCCGCCAATGCCTGTGGCGGGGAAGACAATATTTCGGCGGTCGTGATTCGAATTCTGTAGCCAGGGTACCTGAAAATCTGAAAACGGAAGGGGATTGGCGCTCCTGTTGGGAGAATACCCTTGAAAACAAATCCCCATCCCTCTTGCCTGAGACGGGTTTTGGAATATAATTCAAAACCAATCAACACTTTCACAACGCATCAGCAACACACAATCTATTGCAAATAAGCTGTTTTGACGCAGAGACTGTCCCTGGCACATTCGTTTCTAGTCGGTAAGCTGAGTTGAGTGCCACAAGGAAACGTGTGATGTCCCAAGGAACAGCCGCTGGTTTCTGAGATTCTGACTTCTTTAGCCCGGGCCCTCACGCCTGACACAAATTTTGAAAGGCAGGTATGTACTGATGATTCGATGCAGTTATTGTGGTACCGACAACTTAGATGGTTCTGAATACTGCGACGAGTGTGGGAATAAGCTCAACATTCAGGCTTCAGCTTCAACGTTGCATATTGACCCCAGCCCGGCGCCAGGTGCCCCGGTTGGATATGGCGCACCCGGGATGATGCCTGTTCCCCCATCAGCACCTTCACCCGCGCTGCAGTCACCAGTCGTCGCGCCGTTACCCGCCGCACCCCTGTACCCGATGCCTCCCGCCAGTGCGCCGCCAGTGATGCCGCCAACTCCCGCGCTTTCGCCGCCGCCGCCACCGATTCCGCCGATGCCCCCCAAAGCCTTAACGCCGCCGCCGCCAGCCATGCCGGCGCCGAGTCCAATCGGGCAGCCCCCGATGCCTCCGGCTTTTTCAAGTGCGCCACCGCCGATGCCCCCGGCGCCGTCAGCCGTTCCTCTCCCGCCACTTGACCATGGGGCGCCCCCACCAACATTTATCCCTGGTGGGGGGGCTGCATCAAGTTCTCCCTCAGGCAAAACACCAGGGCGTGCCAAATTGATCATTCAGCGGGGCGGCACCATCGGCAAAGAATTTATGTTGACCGATACTGAATCCAATATTGGTCGCTGGGATGCCGATGGCGGGATTTTCCCGGATGTTGACCTGGATCAGGACGACCCGGAAGCCAAGGTTTCTCGCCGGCATGCCCGAATCGTTCACCAGAGCGGGCAGTATTTGCTTGAAGATTTAGGCAGTACGAATGGCACCTTCATCAACCGTGGACGTCGGCTTTTACCTGGAAGTCGCCATGCGTTGAGCAATGGGGATGAGATTATTGTCGGGAAGACATTTTTAAAATTTGTGGTTGAATAGTGCGCCAGCGGAGAAAATTTGTGATTTCTTCGGTGGGGCCTGGTTGCCACGGGTGACCCTGGCCCGCAGCCGCGGGGAATGGGTCACCACACCGGCATCATCGCCTGCCATTTGAATCGGTTCGCCTGGTGGTTTTGGAATGAGCATACCAAACAGAAAATCACCCAATGCACAACTCGAACCAGGAACATTGCTTTCCGACCGCTACCAGATTGTAAAACGGGTTGGCGGCGGCGGGATGGGGAGCGTCTACCTGGCCTATGATACTCGCCTTGGGAACAAACCCAGGGCGGTCAAAGAGATGGTGGAGTTGTTTGTTGATGAAACCCAGCGACGGAAAGCAGTTGATGATTTTAAACGAGAAGCCCAGTTGCTGGCGAGTCTGGATCATCCGTCAATTCCGACGATCTTTGATTATTTCATCTCAGCCGATGGTCGCTATTATCTGGTGATGAAGTATATCGGGGGAGGGGATTTACAGGGCCAGCTCAAAAAAAGGGGTGGGGTGATCGAAGAGCGGTCCGTGACCGAATGGGGCATCCAAATTTGTGATGTACTGCATTATTTGCACAGCCAAAACCCTCCGATTATCTACCGAGACTTAAAACCAGCCAACCTGATGCTGGATGATGCCATTACCCCGTCCCGAATTATGCTGGTGGATTTCGGAATTGCCCGGTTTGTGGCTCCGACTCAAAAAGGGGTGACGGCCATCGGAACCATGGGGTATGCCCCTCCAGAGTTGTTTTCGGGAAATGTTGAACCCCGGTCGGATATCTATTCACTTGGGGCGACGATGTTTCATCTGGTGACCGGGGTGGACCCACAAGACAACCCGTTGCTCATCTTTGATTTCACAAAAAACCAGCGCCCCCGTCAGCTTCGTCCGGCGCTCACCTCTGAAATGGACAATCTCCTGGCCCGCATGGTTGAACACCGACCGGAACGGCGGTTTTCCTCAGCGATGGAACTCAGGTATGCCCTGGATGAGCATTTACGCCGGCTCAGTCAGTTGCCACCCCCGCCACCACCCGTGAACCTTGATGGCGGAGTTGTCCGGCAGACCGGACGTGGGTTGGGGAACGCACCTCCCGTCGAACAGGTGTTTTGCGGGAATTGTGGCCAACGGATTGCCGGTGATGACCATTTTTGCCCGCATTGTGGTACCCGGCAACCCATTGCTTCACCCCAACCTCGAATTATCCCACGACTGGTTCTCATGGCTGAGGCTGATGTGGTGACCACAACGGCGTTTCCACTCGAAAAAGACACCAATCTCATTGGTCGCAACGATCCGCACACGGGGGTTTTTCCTGAAGTTGATTTGACGTCATTTGACCCTGAAACCAAGGTTTCCCGCCGACATGCCAGAGTCTACCGTGAGGGTGGGGTTTTTCTGGTTGAAGATCTTTCAAGTGTGAATGGAACCTTCGTCAACGATAATATTCGGCTTTATCCAAAACAGCCGCGGGCCCTCCAGGAAGGGGATAAATTGCGGCTTGGTGAGACAACTCTCAAGTTTGTCCTTGGGTAGTGGCCTGTTACACTAATTGGCGACTCTGCTTTCCTGCCAGTGACTGGGCGATTGCCTGCTTGATATGGTCGCTTTGGGACCCAGGTTGGTGGAAACAAACCCTGAGCTGGGGTTTGGTGTCAGCCCCACCACCAAACAGGAGTTGCAAACCAATTGAACGAGAGTTGAGCATGCGTTGTCGCAATTGCAATCAGGAACTTGCACGGTCTGGAAAGTTTTGTCGGTTTTGCGGTTCGCCGCAACCGGCATCAGAGAGTGCTGGGGCACCACTTCGAAATTCAGCCGGCTCCGTTCAAGTGACGAAAACGCTGGGGTCTCCTCCCCGACTGGCTGTGGCCCCACCGGCTGGTTCTGCCTTACCTGCCAAAGGGAGTGGGGGCGCCAGTCCAGTCACTGAAGGACCAGCCCAGGAGTGGAAATACCAGTCACTGAGTAATCTGCCGCTGCCAGCCCTGGCTCCCCCCGAATCGGAGGGTACCGGTGGCGAGCGCAAAAGTGAAGACCCATTGATGCTTAGCGTGCGGCCTGAAGACTTTTCACTGGCGCCACCCACCAATGTGTTGATTGGGCCTTTTCAACAGGCTGGGTTTGGGCTTCGATTTGGTGCCGGCATGTTTGATTTTTCGCTGTATATGCTGTGGTTTTTGGTGTGGTGGCCAATTGCTGCTCTGTTGGCCAAACAAAACCCGGCAATTTCCTATTCACTTCAGGGGTTGGGATACTGGGTGTTTGGGATTCTTGTGATTGCCAATCACCTGTTGCTTCCGGCTCGCCAGGGACAAACCCTTGGAAAATGGCTGGTTGGGATTCGGATTATCCAGACCAGTTTTGCTCCGGTTTCAGTGATGCATATTCTCAAACGCCATCTCATTGGCTACCCACTGTCCCTGATTTTTGGTCTCGGTTTTCTGTGGATGTTGTGGGATCGTCGGCAACAGGGATGGCACGACAAGCTTGCGCACACGCTGGTTGTTCGGTTAGATGTATAGCCGCCTGCACAAAATTATGAATTATGAATCAGCCTACCCTGGTCTCCATCAGGTATGAATCTCATAATTTATAATTCATAACTGGTTTCCCCTCGCATCCATCGTTCTTGTGATTCCACAGTTCCTTGTGGATCAATCACCAGTCAATGCCCATAACCCCGCTTTTGACAGCTTGAACGGCACCTTCCTGGTGGAATGCGGTGTCGTCCCAAATCTGTTCCAGCAGTCTTGTTTACCGTCACGTACCACTCCCCAAATTCTCTGGTTGTCACGTTAAGGGCCGATTTGGATATGCCACTTTTATTTGTCCAGCAAGCCAATGGAATGAATTATGAAGTTGCCGTGCAGAAAGTGCGCACCACGATTGGGCGTTCTTCGCGCAATGATATTTGCTTGAATGATCCATTTGCTTCGCGCGTTCATGCCGAAGTTCGTCGGGAAAACGAGAGCTTTTTCATTACTGATATGGGAAGTGCCAACGGGACCTACCATAATGGAATTCGAATGTCTGGAACGTTGCCGCTTCTGATCGGAGATATCATTCGAATTGGGGAAACACAGATTCACTTTCGTGAGTCGGACTCAACCGGGTCCTACAGTGCCAATATTCTGCTTTCAGATGCCGATTGGACAACGGCCCCCGAAGCGACAATCATGGGGCGGAGCGGCGCCAACAAGAAAGACAGCTTGTTGACATCGGTGATTAGCGAAATGGCGGGCCGGGACAGGCTCAGTGACAAAACCGGAATTCTGACACCTCAACTCGGAGTGCTCGACAAGCAGCGCGATTTGCTGGCAGTGGTCAGCAAAGTGGTTGAAACGTTGCTCTCAGAACGGTCACTGGACGAAACCCTCAAGTTGATTTTGGATCTGGTCTTTGATGCTGTGGCTGCTGAGCGAGGGTACATCTTTCTCACCAGTCCAACCGGTGAATTGTTGCTTAAAGCCGCCCGGACAAAGACTGGAAATACTGACCAACTGGTCAATGAGGAAGTAAAAATCAGTCGGTCAATTATTGACACGGTACTCAGCGAATGTACCTCGGTGTTAACCTCAGATGCTCAGCAGGATCCACGGTTTTCACAGCGAAATTCGATTATGCTCAGTAACATCCGGTCAATTATGGCGGTTCCGCTTGCGCATACCGGCGATGAAGTGTTGGGGATGATTTATGTGGATTCGCATTACGGAACCAGCCGGTTTAGCCAGGAAGATCTGGGCGTTATCACCACGATTGCCCGCGTGTCAGCCATTAAGATTGATAATGTCCGGTTGATGGAAGAACAACTGGAAAAACGGCGGATTGACGAAGAGTTAAAGGTGGCCAGTGAAATCCAGTTGAGTTTGCATCCAGCCCGCCAGCCCAAAATTGATGGCTATGACGTGATGGGCATCAGCTTCCCGTGCCGTGAAATTGGTGGCGATTACTATGATTTTATTCAATGTCGTGACCGAAACTGGATTGTTGCGGTGGGAGATGTCTCCGGAAAGGGAATTGGTGCGGCATTAATGATGTCAAGCCTGCACGCTTCACTCCGGGCTCAGGCCCAGACCGGACGCCCGGTGGAAGATATTGTGTCGGAGGTCAACGCCTACATCACGGAAAATTCACCGGAAAACAAGTTCCTGACCCTGTTTTGTGGTGAACTGTGCCCACCGACCGGCACCATGACCTATGCCAGTGCCGGGCACAATGCCGCGCTCCTGGTTCGTGCGGACAAGTCGGTTGAAGAACTCGGTGCCACAGGGCTCCCGGCTGGGATTACGGTTGATTTTCCCTATGAATCCGAACAGATTGTGATTGATCCAGGGGATATTTTGGTGATTTACAGTGACGGAGTGACCGAAGGCGTCAATGAACACGATGAATTGTTTGGTGAGCAACGGCTGATAGAAGTGATTCGACGCCATAATCACGCCAATGCTTCCCAGCTTCGTGACCGGATTGATGAAGCACTCAGCCATTTTGTCGGCAAAGAACCCCAGGCTGATGACATGACACTGGTGGTTCTGAAACGACTCAGGTAAACGGAGGATTGAGGCTTGGAAGATAAACTTGTCAATGATGACTATGATAGTCCCTGGAAAGAAGCCCTGGATGAATATTTTAAGGACTTCCTGGAGCTGTTGTTTCCGATGGTTCACGATGGGATAAATTGGGACATTGCTCCTCAACCACGCGACAAAGAATTCCAGAAAGTGACGGCTACCGCCAAACTGGGGCGACAAATTGCCGATAAACTCAAAGAAGTCCAAACCCACGAAGGTGAAACCCGGTGGGTGCTGATCCATGTCGAGGTTCAAGGCCAGTGGGAAGCTGATTTTCCCAGGCGGATCTTTCGGTTTGACGCCCGGCTGTTTGACGAATTTGAAAAACACATTGTGAGCCTGGTCGTGCTGGGAGACCCAAACCCGGACTGGGTGCCAAAAGCCTTTGGATGGTCTTTTTGGGGCTATGAAATGGGAGTTCGGTTTCCCATTGTGAAATTGATCAATCTGAATATTGAGGGCCTGGAGCAGAGCCAGAACCGGTTTGCTCCAATTGTGTTGGCCCACCTCAAAACGATGACCACCAAACACGAACCCCAAACCCGGCGTGAATGGAAGTTTCGGATTGTTCGGTCACTCTATGAAAAAGGGTATGCGGCGGAGGATGTGCGAAAACTCTTTCGGCTGATAGACTGGTTTATGTATTTGCCACAGGATTTGGAGCAAGGATTTCAGAAGGACCTGGAAGAATATGAGGAGGAACATCATATGCCTTATGTGACGACTATCGAACGTATGGCCGAAGCCCGAGGAAAAGCCGAAGGAAAAGCCGAAGGACGAGTCGAGTCAAAAATTGAAATGATTCTACTGACGCTCAAGGCACGCTTTGGCGAAATTTCTCCTGCCGTCATCAAAAAGATCCAGACAATTCAAAATGACGATCTCTTAAACACCCATCAGTTAAATGCCATTATGGCTCAAAGTCTGGAGGATTTTGTGGTTAAGTTGGAGACTTCGGTTGAGTGACTGGTGACTGGCACCAAGCCCTAAGCCCTGAGCCCTTTCTTCATCCCTCATCCTTCATCCCTCATCTCTTCAATTGCCCCAAGGGAGCGTTAAAAAATAAGTTCCTGGGGCGCGTTCTGCCACGTCCAGGTTTTGGTCTTGCACCGCGAAGCGTTGCCGTTCGGATAGCCGGTCGGTTGGCCGCTTTGGGCCTACCACCGGATCCAACGGCCACCCCTGTTGTTCCTCGCTTCGCCCGGGCCCCTGCGGGGCGCGGGCGAAGCGAGGAGCCGCAACCACCGGCTATCCGAACGGCAGCCTTTCAGGATGCTCAATCCAAATGCCTGATTCCCAAAAGAAAACGGGAAGTTGATTTTTTACAGTCCCTAAGCCCCCATAAGCGCCAGGATAAGGAAATGAGAGCCTGTTTGAGACAAGGAGCTGGGGAGACAGGGAGACAAGGAGACAAGGAGATCCTCCGACTGACGTTGAGAGCGGGAGAATATTTTTTCTCCTTGTCCCCTTTGTCCGCTTGTCCCCTTGTCCAGATCGGGCTCTGTTTCCTTATCCTGGCGCTTATGCCCCAAGCCCCAACATATTACCAGCCAGTTGCAAATAACCGCATCGCGCCCTTCATCCCACATTTCTGATAGGTGTTATAGGCTTTTGCCGCCCGGCTTCGAATCGCCTCACCTGATTCAGTTGCAATCCATCCATCAATCCCAGCTTTCAATACATAGGCTTCGGGTGCCATCAGTCCAGTTGTCCACAGGAGTGGCTGGGCACCGGTTTGTTTCAACGGGTCTGAAAAATACTTCTGACTGATACAGGCCAGAATGATCACCTCCCGTTTTGACTGGTCCTGGCGCTGAGGAATCGCATCAAGTTGAAAATCCATCAGGCCATCGTGGCCAACATAGGCCAGCAAGTGGGACGAGCCTCCGGCATAAACTGGTGACGACCCACCAGGAATAGCAATCGTCTCTGTCCCACCTCCTGCCGCAAAGCGCAAAAGATCAAGCGTACACTGTTTGATTTCGCGGCCTTGATAGGCATCTGCAACCAGGAACACTGGTTTCGTCCGATGCTGAAAAATCACCCGCTCAAGCACACCGGGTTTCGGCGTCTGAATTTCGGAAACCACCTTCCATTCCTGGGCTCTCTTCAAATGGGTTTTGACCCCAAATTCACAGCCCCAGTACAAATTATGTGGTGGATCGTCGCCATTTCCGATTCTGGCAGGAACGGGAACAATTCCTTGATACTGGTTATCGCACAGTGCAACCAGAACGTGGATCACACGACCTGGATTTAAATGTTGCTGGCTGGGAGGTTCAACGGTTTGGGGAGCTGACACCACAGGAGGAAGGGAAGGATGTTGTGATTGATCATTGGTAGAGGCTCGACATCCAGCAAACATTGCAACCAAGATCAACGCCATGGTTCTGGATTTCAAACCGAATACTGAAATTTGTGTAAATGGAAACACAACAAACATGGGTACGGTTCGTTTCACCTATGCCCCAAAGTTAAACTTCATCAAAGATTTCAAACTTAGGGATTTTTCTTTTTAAGAGATCAAGTAACTCGGAAACTTGGTTAGGATTTGCTAATGATGTGATTGGTATCCAGTTACAGAGGTTTGGACCTTGAAAGAGAAGAAATCCATCTTTGAACTGAACCACCTTTGAGAACACTCCCCAGTGAAGGGTACTGTTCTGTATTTCAGACCAACCATGAAAACCATCTTCAGAAAATTCGATGGTCAAACGATCATTGCGATATGGAGAAGAAACAAATCTCCACCGAATAATCTTTTCTTCAATCAACCTCTGAAAAGAGGCAAGGAAGAGAAATGGCAATAAAACAATACAAAGTTGGGGCTTACCCAGACGAAAAAACATGATTGATGGAAAAGCTAAAATTAATAAAAACAAAAGAGATATCAAAAAAGAGGTTTTTATACCCAATATTCGCTTCTGTTGACGATATCTTCGGTTGGCCTCAATCAGAAAATCATCTGAAAAAGTAAATGATGCTTTGATCATTAAACACCTCCTTTCACTCAGCTAACAGTAAAACACAGTTTTTTGATTCCAAAGAGACTTTTGGAGAAGATTGGGTGAAGGGAAAAAGAAAAACGTAGGTTTAGTTTCTCTCTTTCTACCCTCTAAGAGATTGTTTGGAAATTCTTGGAATCTCCGTAAGGTATTGATTTAAAAGAAAATTGTTCTTGAACCCGCGAAGCGGGTGGCTGGCTCGTAGCCCCGGATGGAGCGCAGCGGAGTCCGGGGAACCGAGCCCCTCCTGGTTCAAACCTGCGAAGCGGGTGTCGGCCAGCGTGTCGAAGACTGCCGGCGCCCCCTTCGGAGGCTCAATTCGGAACGTCATGTGGTCCCAGGGTTCGAAGACTCACCCTGGGCTACGAGCCTTCCACCCGCTTCGCAGGTTCAAACACTGAATTTCCAAACAGTCTCTAAGAGACTGTTTGGAAATTCGGGGTTCGATTTCGCTGCCGAGCCGGGATGTGCGTTGAGCCCAGTCCTTCAGGGCTGGAAACCATCCAAATCGCCGCACCTTGCCCCTCATTCATCCTCACCCTCAGGTTCCCGGCCCTGAAGGACCGGTCTCAACTCAACCATTCCTCCGGAACGAAAACCCGTGCCCTGGCTTTGGTGAATTTCCAAACAGTCTCTAATCTTCAATCTAAACCATTCTTCCAACCACAGAGCTAGCCGCATTCAGTGCTTCAGGAAGTTTTGAAGCATCGCGTCCGCCAGCTTCGGCCAGGTCGGGTTTACCGCCACCGCCACCACCGACAATCGCGGCCAGCTCTTTGACGATTTTGCCGGCTTGCAGGCGTTTGGTCAGGTCATCAGCCACCCGGACCAGCAGGGCAACTTTGTCGCCTTCCCGTTTGCCGAGCACCACAACACCCTGACCAAGTTTTTGAACCAGCGAGTCTGCCAGGCTGCGCATGCCGGATTTGTCGAGGTCTTCGACTTCGTGGGAGAGGACCTTGATACCACCGACTTCGCGCGCCTCAGCCAGTGCGTTGACGGCGCTCAGGTTGGCGAGTTTGAGTTTGAGTGATTCGATTTCACGTTCTGCCGTTCGAAGCGACACTTGCAGTTTCTCAACCTGGGCGGGAATTTCGGTCGTGGCCGATTTCAGTGTTCCGGCGACCTGATCAAGCACAGCTTCTTCCTGTTGATACCGGGCAAATGCCGCCTCACCGGTGACGGCAATCATCCGGCGGGTGCCAGAAGCAATGGATGCGTCACTCACGATTTTGAGCAGTCCGATATCGCCGGTGGCATTGACGTGCGTTCCGCCACAGAGTTCTTTCGAGAACCCTGGGACTTCGACCACTCGCACCCGGCTGCCATATTTTTCGCCAAACAGGGCCATGGCGCCGCCTTCGATGGCTGCATCGAGGTCCATTTCGATTTTCGAGACCCCGGTATTGCGTCGGATTTCATTGTTGACCAGTCGCTCAATTTCAGTGATTTCTTCCTGGGTGAGTGGTGCAAAATGGGTGAAATCAAACCGGAGCCGGTCTGGCGCGACTTCGCTTCCAGCCTGTTTGACGTGCGGCCCAAGCACTTCCTTCAACGCCGCGTGCAACAGGTGCGTTGCCGAGTGGTTGAGGACGATTCGCTGGCGCCGCTGCGCGTCAACCGTGGCCGAAACCAGGTCTCCGACTTTGAACTCACCGGTTTCAATCGTGACTTTATGCGCCGTCAGGCCCGAAACTGGGGCGTAGGTATTACTGACCCGAGCCGTTGCCGAAATGCTTTCAATCAATCCGGTATCGCCAACCTGACCGCCAGACTCGGCGTAAAACGGCGTCCGTTCAAGGATGATTTCGCCAGTTTCGCCTGCCTTCAAAACGTCAACCACCTGGTCTTCGCGAATCAATCCCCGGATTTTGGTTTCCGCCAGCGCTGTGCCTTCATAGCCAGTAAAGACCGTTGGAATGCCATTGTGGACTGATTGATAGACTTCTTTGACCTGGGCCAGGACACCTTTCCAGCTCTCGCGGTCGGCTTTTTTTCGGCCTTCCAGAATGGCTTCATATTCTTCGACATCAACCGTCATCTTGTTTTGTTCGGCAATGAAGACGGTCATATCAATTGGCAGGCCGTAGGTGTCATAGAGTGTGAAGGCGTCCTGGCCAGAGACAACCCCATTTTCACTCCGCGCAAAGATTTCATTCAGCTTTTTCGTGCCGTTGTTCAGGGTTGAGCTAAATAGTTTCTCTTCGGTCAGGGTTGCGCGTTCAACTTCATTGGCCTGCGTTCTTAATTCAGGGAAGGCGCCGGCCATGTGGTCAATCACAAAGTTGGTGACCTTGTAGAGAAACAAATCTTCCATCCCGAGCCGCCGTCCGTGCCAGATGGCTCGACGCATAATTTTGCGGAGCACATAGTTGCGGCCCTTATTCCCAGGATAAATTCCGTCAGCCAGTGCAAAGGCTGTGGTTCGGGCATGATCAGAAATCACCCGCATTGATACATGGTCGTCTTCCATGTCATAGGCATAGTCTTTTCCCGCCAGGCTGGCAATGAAATCAATAATGGGTCGAATCAGGTCGGTTTCGTAGTTGGATGGCTTGCCCTGGATGACGGCTGCCACCCGTTCCAACCCGGCACCAGTATCAACCGATGGTTTCGGCAGCGGGGTCAGGGTTCCATCGGCTGACCGTTCATACTGCATAAAGACCAGATTCCAGATTTCCATGGTGGTGTCGCCGTGGCCGTTGACATATTCCGGCAAATTGTCAGCCATATCTTCACCCTGGAAATAGTGAATTTCCGAGCAGGGGCCACAGGGCCCGATGTCGCCCATTTGCCAGAAGTTATCTTTTTTCCCAAATCGCAAAATTCGATTTGTCGGCGCGCCGACTTTGCGCCAGAGTTCAATCGCTTCGTCGTCATCTTCATACACGGTGAACCACAGCCGTTCGAGCGGGAGGCCAAATTCCTTCAGGAGCAGGTCCCAGGCAAAGACGATGGCTTCTTCTTTGAAATAATCGCCAAAGGAGAAATTTCCCAGCATTTCAAAAAAGGTATGGTGACGGGCGGTTTTTCCGACTTCTTCCAGGTCGTTATGTTTGCCACCGGCTCGAATACACTTTTGGGAGGTTGTCGCGCGGGAATAGTCACGCGTTTCACGGCCAGTGAAGACATCTTTAAACTGATTCATCCCGGCGTTGGTGAAAAGGAGTGTGTCGTCGGGCGGCATCAGCGAAGAGCTTTTCACAATCCGGTGGCCATGTTTGGCAAAGTAATCCAGAAATTTTTGGCGAATTTCGTGTCCTGTCATTTGAGTTCCTGAGAAAAGGGTTAAGGTGAAATAGTTCGGTACAGTGACTGCCCGTGGATAACAAGGACTGAAAGGACTGAAAGGACAAAAAAGAAGGAATGAATCGAGTCCCGTCTTTTTTGTCCTTTCCGCACCAACTGCACCGGAGCGTGTTCAGCAAGGTTGTCAAATTTCTTCCAAGATTTTATTGCGGCGGGTTTGATACTCGTCTTCAGTGATCAAGCCCTTGTTCTTTAAGTTGAGCAGTTTTTCCAGTCGGGCTTCAATGTCATCTACTGGTGCTGCTGCGCCCGGCGGTGGCTGCTGCGGGTAGCCCGGTGGTGGTGGATACCCTGGCGGTGGATAGCCTGGGTACTGAGGTGGTGGTGGTGCCATACGACCAGCCATGGCCTGCCCCATCCCAATGCCCATGCCAAGTCCAAGCCCTTCGCCAGCACCGCCAGGATTGTTGGCGGCATCGCGCAGGGCCTGGGCGGTCTGGAATTGCATATAGGCGTTCATATCACCCAGGGCGCGCATTCCGGCGCCTTCGTCAATTCGTTTTTGGACTTCTTCGGGCAGGGTAATCGCCCCAACGGTCAAATCAACCAGTTCCATGCCTTGCTTGGCAAAGTCATCGGCGGCGCGGCCTTTGGTGCCGGCGGCGATTTCGTTGTAGAGCGAGGCCAGTTTAAAGACCGAATTGAAATTTTCACCAAGCAAATCAGACAACTGCTGGACGATCAGGTCGCGCAGGAAGTCTTCAACCTGTTCCGTTGTAACCCGGCCACGGGTGCCAACCACCGTGGCTGAAAACAGTTGTGGATCAACCACGCGGAGCGAGTATTTCCCAAACGCCCGCAGGTTAATCGGTCCAAGCTGTGGATCCTGGAGCAAAATTGGGGCTTTCGTCCCCCACTTCAAATCCTGGAACGTCTGACGCCCAATAAACAAGACCGAAGCCTGAAACGGGGAATTGCCGCCAAAAAAGAGCCCTGGAAGTGACGAAATCAGCGGCAGATTCATCGTTGATAGGGTGTGTCTTCCTGGTCCAAAGGTATCGAGTGCCCGACCATCCCGAAAAAAGACGGCTGTCTGATTTTCCTGGACAATCAATTGCGATCCCCAGGTGATGTTGGTTGAACCTTGTGGTGGATACCGGTGCACCAGCGCGCGGCCTGAATTGTCGAAAAACTGAATTACTTCTGGCATGTGAATCACCTTGTTGAATGAAGAATTGTCCGTACCACCCTGCGTCAGCGGGTGGCAATTCGGTCAGCTTTCCTTAGACTGTGTTGATCTTATTGTAGCGTTCGGTGAATTTGGCATCGAGCGCGTCAATATTTTTCTCAAGCGCGGCGGCGGCGGCTTTCAACGTGGCGGCTTCACCCGCCTGGGCCGCCACCACATTGGCGTCTGCCTCGATAATTTCCGCCAGATCCAGCAAGGTCAGGTCAAACTGGTAGATTTGATCAAGTTCAAAATCGTCAATTTTCACTGCATCAAAGAATCCAGAATAGCCATAGGTCGCAAACCGAATCCGATTTTCCATTTTGTCGAGCTTTTTCAAAATTCGATCCAGCGGGCCAACTTCAAACAGCCGGCCATTATCGCTCAAGTCCCGCAACACATTGTTGGGAATGGTTTTAATATGGCGCAACCGGTCAGCCACCTGTTCGCGCAGTACTTTGTCAATTTCACGCCGGCGGTCACGATCCAGATAATCTCCCAGACCAGGGATTTTATCGGCCAATCGTTCAAGCCAGTTTTTTCGGCTGTTGACGTTAAACATCAGCAGGTCTCCTGTTTGGAATAGAATGAAGAATGAAGAATTTGAGAATGAAGAATAAAGAATTGGGAATGAACCCTCTCGTTTTCTTTAGCCCCGAGCTTGCGAGTTTTCAGCCCCAAGCCCTGAGCCCTAAAATCAGGGCTGAAGACATCGGGCTGAAGAAACCGGACTTGGGGCTGAAGACGTTGGGTTGAAGAATTGGTTTCATTTCATCCCTCATCCTTCATCCCTCATCCTTTCAATCGCCCTGAGCCCGATGTCTTTTCAGTCTCTGGGTTCAACAAAAGCAGTTTGAATCAATTTGATCATTTTGAGGCCATCTTCACCATTGGCGTAATAACGGGGTTTGGCCTCAGCAATGGTGTAGCCTAGAGTACAATAAAGTCGGTACGCTGTCAGATTTGAAACCCGGACTTCAAGGTACACCAGATGTGCTCCCTGGAACGCAAAACCAAGTTCAGCTTGCTGAATCAGCCATCGTCCATAGCCCTGGCAACGCGCCTCGGGAGCAACGCCAACCGCCACGATATGACCGCCAACCGGAGCGCCATAGGTCGGAGTCCGGTCAACCAGGCCCAGTAAAAACCCTTTCATCTCGCCGCAATGATCAACCACTTTAAAAGAAACCGAGTCTGAACTCGACAACAGCATGCGGATGGTGCTCAAGTCATAGGCTTCGCCATCTTCAAAACAGCGCTGATCAAGTGCCCAGCAGGCATACAGATCACACAATGTCATTGGAAAAATTGCGGGTTGTAAGGCTGCAACCATAACAAATGTGATGGGGAAATAGTTGAAAAATGGGTTGGCGTGAAAGACTGAAAATCCTGCATCTCCCGAGCACGCGGCTTTCGGCGTTTTGGGCGCCATCGCGTTGCAAGGAGTTCGGCTTTCAAAAGCCGCTCTGGGAGAAACCGTCCTCGTGATCGGGCTCGGGCTGATCGGCCAGATCACCTTTTCAACACAGGTTCAGGCCGTAAACGATCTGTCTCAATTCAACCGCCGCTACGGCGGCGAAAACTCTGTAACCAATTATTCTTCGAAATCCTGAACCCTGAACCCTGAACCCTGAACCCTGAACCCTGAACCCTGAACCCTGAACCCTGAACCCTGAACCCCAAATGGTATTTCCTATGACCACATCACCTGTTCGAGTCCGCTTTGCCCCTTCGCCGACTGGATATCTCCACATTGGTGGAGCGCGAACCGCACTCTTTAACTGGCTCTTTGCCCGCAAATTTGGCGGGACGTTTATTTTGCGAATTGAAGACACCGACCTCGAACGATCAACCCCGGACGCCATCGAAGCCATTTTTGATGGATTAAACTGGCTGGGGCTGCAGTGGGATGAAGGTCCGTTCTACCAGACGCAAAGCCTTGAGAATCATCGCGTAGCAGCGCAAACCCTGGTAGCGTCCGGGCATGCCTACAAGTCGTATGAAACCAAGGACGAACTCGATGCCATGCGCAAGGCCGCCGAAGAAGCCAAAGTCGCTTTTAAATACAATGGCGCCCACCGCGAATTGACCCCCGAGCAACAGGCCGCGTTCGAAGCCGAAGGCCGGCCCTTTGTGATTCGGTTCAAAGTCCCGCAGGATGGCGGGGCCGTGGCGTTTGAAGATCTTGTCTACGGCAGACAGGAAAAACACCATGCTGACATCGAAGACTTTGTGATTATGCGGTCTGACGGAACACCGCTCTATCTGCTCAGCAATATGGTTGATGATGCTGACCAGGGCGTGACGCATGTCATTCGTGGCCAGGATGGGCTGTCAAATACACCGAAACAGGTGCTGCTCTATCAGGCGCTTGGCAAACCAGTGCCGAAATTTGCCCATCTCCCGCTCATTTTGGATCCCAAACGGGCCAAAATCGGGAAGCGCAAACACGGCAACGTGGTGACGGTGCGCTATTACCAGGAACGCGGGTTCATTCCGGATGCCTTTTTGAATTTTCTGGCGCTTCTGGGCTGGTCAACGGGTGATGACCGCGAAATTCTGTCGCTCGATGACATGCGCGAGATGTTTACCTTCGAACGCGTCAGCCATACGAATGCTGTTTTTAATCTCAATACCACCGACCCACGGATTGGCACCGATCCGAAAGCCTTGTGGATGAATGCCGAATACATCAAAACCTGGCCGCTTGAAAAATTGCTTCCGCTGGTGCGTGAACAACTTGAAAAAGCCGGGTTGTGGCAGGACAGCTATGCCGGAGACCAGGCAGAATGGTTTGCCAAAACGGTTGACCTGCTGCGGGCCCGCTTCCGGGTGCTGACCGATTTTGTGACGCTTGGCAAACCGTATTTTGCTGATGAATTTGAATTTGACCCAGATGCCGTCAAGAAAAACCTCAAAGATGCTGCACTCAAAGAATTGCTGCCTGGGCTGGCTGACACATTCGAGACCTTGACTGAATTTTCGCACGGCACGGTTGAAGCCGCGCTTCGGGCCTTTGCCGAAGAAAAAGGTGTCAAAGCCGGACTGCTCATCAACGGTTCACGAACCGCAGTTTCCGGTCAATCGGTTGGTCCAAGCCTGTTTGAACTGCTGGTGACCGTTGGTCAGGAACGAACCTGTCGGCGATTAAGAGCGATTGTGGATCAGATTGCCTGAGCGAAAAAGGATAGAAGATAAACTGGTCGCGTGGCCACTTTGCAAAGGTGGCCACGCGATATTTTTTTGGAGTCCACAGGGCAAATCCATTGCAAATTCAAGCACAACCAGCCAGAGTTTAAGCCACGGTTCATCAAAGAATCCCAGGCCATTTCTCTTTCGGAAACCCCAAAAATCTATGCTGAAAAACAAACTGGTGATCTGGTTCGCCACCGGGTGGTGGTTGTGTGTCATGGTGGCTGGGAATTACGTGACTGCTCAGGAATCACAGGCTTTACCAGAGCGTGAAAATCAGGTGCCACAAGCCTGGGTGGATCATCAACTGCGACCATTTCGCAAACTTGGGCCACTCCAACCGCCTGGAGTCTTTCCTTCTGTTTTTGAACGCTGGCGGATTTCGCCGCAACCCCAAATCAGGGCTGAACTCACGTCGCCTGTTCGAGTGAGCCAAAATCTGGTGCCGTCAGACCGTGGTTCACAAGCTGAAACCCAGGCGGAACCACACCTGGCGGTCAACCCAATCAATCCAACCAATCTGGTTGCCAGCTATCAGGACAGCCGGTTTGCCAATGGTGGCGCCGTGGCGTTGACCTATGCGACCAGTTTTGATGGTGGTCAGACATGGGTGGAAAGTGTGGTGCCCGCATTAAGTCGGGTCAATGGCGGACCGTGGGATCGAGCCAGTGACCCGTGGGTGGCATTTGGATCTGATAATCGTGTATATCTGGTCAGTTTGGTATTTCAAGAGCGGTCTCCAGAGAATGCCCTTGCTGTGAGCGCTTCGACTGATGGCGGGTTAACCTGGGGAAATCCCGTCACCGTGGTGCAGTCCATTGATGACTTTAATGACAAGGAAACCATTACTGTTGACACCAGCCCAGCCAGTCCATTTCGAGGAACTGTTTATGTCACCTGGGATGCCAATGTGTTTGGTTCTGACGGAACCACGATTCGCCAGGAACTGGTTCTATCTCGTTCGACCGATGAGGGCCGAACCTGGAGCGACCCAATCAAGATTCGGCGTAAAGGGGCCAATGTTGGTGTGATTCCCAGAGTTGGACCAGATGGAAGCCTGTATACCGTGTGGGCGGGCGGCTCGATTCAGGGGAACCGGATCTGGCTTTTTTTCTCAAAGAGTATGGACGGCGGGCGAACCTGGTCGAAACCTAAAAAATTGCAGGAAATTACCAATCGAGGTATTGCTGGTGCCCGCACAGGCGAGTTCTTACCATCTTTCGATGTAGACCCGACCTCAGGAGAATTGTTTATTGGGTGGCAGGATGCCCGCTGGACCGGCGTTGATCAGGCCACGATCATTACCTCTCGCGATAAAGGCGAGACCTGGACCCTGCCCCGACGAGTCAGTGCTGTCACCGATGACGCTCCCTGTTTTACGGTTTCAGTCGCAACCAGCCCCACTGGTGAAGTTGCCGTAAGCTATTACAGCTTTGCCAATGATCCGGAACGACGCTTTTTGACTGACCTGTTTCTTCAGGTTTCAACCGATGGCGGAAAGACGTTTGGGGCGCCACAACAAGTAACCCCAGCTTCGTTTGATTTGCGATTTGCCGCCCAGGCACGAGGGTTCTTTCTTGGAGATTACATAGGTCTGGCTGGATCAAGTGCCGGCTTTCACTTGCTGTGGGTTGGGACTGACCTGCCATCAGCCGTTGACAACTTTCGCCGTCAGCCAGATGTGTTTTTTGCCACGGTTCCATAAACCTGTACTGACCGCACAATTTCAGAAGAAGAAACCACGAAATACACGAACTACACGAAAAAAGACCTTCTTGCTTCAGGGAAGAAAAAAAGGCGTCACCACACTGGTGACGCCCGAAAACCTGACACCATGACACCGTGACAGGTAAGACAAATTTGCTGGTCGTCAGTCATTGATAAGTCAGTAGTCAGTAGATAAAACCTGGGTTGTTGAATCCGTGGAATTCTTGAAAAGAATTGTTCGTAACTGATTCAAATAGAACCAAATCCGCTTGACAGAGAACTCAATTCCCCAATACTCAGCTACTGACTACTGACTACTGACTACTGACTACTGACTACTGACTACTGACTACTGACTACTGACTACTGACTACCATTATTCACCAAGTGCCTCATTGATAAGTGCTTCAAAGGCTGGCACAAGATCGCTGGCGTATTGTTTGAGATAGTCCCGCACCCGTCCTTCATCAGCTCCAGCTTTCAGAAGTTCAATCACGTCAACCAGATCTTTGCGCCGTCTGGCAGTAAGTTTCATATAAATCAGCACTTCAATCGGAACAACCGCCAATCCTTCGCTCATGGGAGGGTGATCCAATACGGCTTCCAGTTGGTGTCCAAGCGAAGTCGGTGAAAGATAGTCAATCCGAATGCCCCCTACTTCAATCGGAACACCAGCTTTGAAGGCAACCAGTATCCCCTGATGGTCAAAAGCTTCTTCTCCAACCAGAAAATCAACATCAGTTGTGGCTCGAATATATCCGTGAGCCCCAACGGCAAGCCCGCCTGCCAGTGCGTGACGAATGCCAAGATAATTCAACTGGGCCGATGTCTTGAGGGCTGCTTCACGAACCTGGGGCGATACAAAGCGAAATACATCTTTAAGGTCCATAAGGTGTATTGGGCGACGGGAAATTTGAGCGTAGGAGAGATGCATAGCTCAATATAGCCTTCTTTCCACTGAATTTGAATGAGGGAAAAGTATAGCGCTCCCAGGAATTCTTTACCTGAAAAGCCATCCTTCACCAAATTTCACATCCTTCACCGCGAACCATCGGTTGATTGGCCTGGCATCCAAATGCTTTGGCAAAGGCTGGCATGTTGGAAAGTGGGCCATTGATGCGGAATTTGGCGGGTGGGTGTTCGTCAGTGCTGACTTGCAACCGGAGGAATTCCGGACGGGAATTGGCTCGCCAAACCTGAGCCCATCCGAGGAAAAACCGTTGTTCGGGGGTAAATCCATCAATGTCTTTGGGGCGTGGTTTGCCAGCCAGTGACTTCTGGAAAGCGTTATAAGCCAGATTCAGCCCACCCAGGTCGGCAATACTTTCGCCGAGTACCAGTTGGCCATTTACATTCACGCCTTTTTCGACTTCATAAGTTGAGAATTGCTTTTCAATGCACCCGGCACGGGCCACAAAGCTGGTTTCGTCAGCTTTGGTCCACCAGTCTTTCAGATTGCCTTCTTTGTCAAACTGACGTCCAGAGTCATCAAACCCGTGAATGATTTCGTGTCCAATCACGGCGCCGATTCCTCCGTAATTGATTGCATCATCGGCATTTGCGTCAAAGAACGGTGGCTGCAGAATCCCGGCCATGAACACAATTTCGTTGAAGAGTGGGTTGTAATAGGCGTTGACTTCCTGTGGTGGTGAAAACCATTCGGTTTTATCAATCGGTTTGCCGATTTTGGCCAGATCCCGTTTGTATTCAAATTGATTGGCCGCCATCACGTTGGCCGCATAGGAGTTGCGGGTAATGGTGAGGGAAGAGAAATCACGCCATTTGTCAGGGTATCCAATTTTCGGAGTAATTGTGGCAAGTTTTTCCTGGGCTTGCTTCTTAGTCTCCGGGCTCATCCAGCTCAACGTATCAATCCGGTCGCTCAAGGCACCTGAGATATTTTTCAGGATTTCCCTGACTCGCTTTTTGGATTCCGCACTGAAGTGTTTCCGAACAAATTCCTGACCGACCGCTTCACCAAGATACTTGTGGGTCGCACTGACGATTTTGATCCAGCGGGGTTGCTGTTCTTTGGCACCGCTCAGGTATTTGCTGTTGAACTCAAAATTCTGGTCCACAAATTTGGCCGACAGGTACGCTGCTGTGCTGTCAACCAGTTGCCACCGAAGATAGGTCTTCCAGTCATTGATGGAAATGTCGGTCATAAAGCCGTTGACCGCTTTCATAAATTCCGGCTGCGCGACATTGACCTGGGTGAACTTGGGCGGGTTGACGACCTGGAAAAAGTGCGTCCATTTGATTGATGGCGTGAGTTTTTGGAATTCTTCCTGGGTCATCAGGTGATAGACCGCGTTCGGGTCACGCAATTGCACTGGCGTCATGGATTTTTCGGCCAGTTTGGTTTCAATTGCCAGGATGGTTTTGGCTTTTTCGGTGGTGGATGCCGGGTCTTCACCGATCAATTCCAGCATTTTGGCGACGTGTTTGACATACTCTTCGCGGGTTTTGACCGATTTTTCGTCGGTTTTGATGTAGTACTCCCGATTTGGCAGTCCCAATCCGCTTTGATTCACGCCAGCAATGACCTTGCTGCTGTCCTTGAGGTCTACGTCTGAGCCGAATTTAAAGGGTGTGGTCACTCCAATCGTCTGAAAGTGGGCAAAGGTTGTGAGCAACTCATCAGCATTGCGAATTCCATCAATTCGCTTTAATTCTGGCTGGAGCGGCTTGATGCCGGCGGCCTCGATTTTGTCGAGGTCCATGCCTGACGCATAAAAGTCACCGATTTGCTGCTCCGTGCTGCCTTTGGCCGCTTTGGGATTGGCGGCAGCCTGTTCCAGGATCGTGCGCATTCGATCCTGGTTTTGTTTATGGACTTCGTTAAAGGTGTCCCAGGCCGGGTAGGCACCTGGAATCGGGGTTTTTGCCATCCAGCCGCCATTGGCAAACTGGTTGAAATCTTCGCAGGGTTTGCATTTGGTATCCAGATTGGCTGGATCAAAGCCCGGATTGGTCGGGGCTTTGGGGTGATTGGCCAGGGTCGTATATGGACCGGCCAGGAAACTCAGGGCGAGTGCTCCAACGAACAACTTTTGGACGAACAGACGCATGGGTGATGATACCTCAAGATGAATTCAATTCCGGTTTTTGAATCCGGTTGTGATCGGAATGATTTGCAGGGTGAACGCAGACGCCGAAAAAAGAAAAATGGCCCGGAACAGCGTGTGCTGTCTGGCGGTGCGTTCGATTTGGATTTTGGATTGGTTTGAGCCTGTGAATGCCCCCCTTAACGAAGTAATCCGGGGTTTGGTTCGTTCAGAACCTTCAAAAAGATGAAAAACAGCACTCCTCTCATTTTTCTCACCGCATTGACCCTTTTTCCAGCTTTTTCCTGTTTACCTCAATAAGAGCCATTCCACAGTTTTGACCCAATTCTTAAAAGCAGTTGAGAGAATGATTTTTGTTGAGCCTTCAAGCGTTTGCTTGAATAAAGAGGCGATTGTTTTTATGACACACCTGAACCCTCAGTCACCAGGATTGCAATTGCGCCCATATCTTTTGAGTGCGCTGCTATTTGCGCTTTCCTACCCGTCATTTCCGTGGGTTCGCCTCGAAATTCTGGCCTGGATCTGGATGGTGCCGATGTTGCTGGCGCTGAGGTCGGTGGAGTCGTTCTGGCGGTTTACTCTCCTGGCTGGAATAACCATGATGAGTGGCTGGGCTTGTGCCATGTCCTGGCTGGCCTGGGGAAGTACCGCTGGTGCGATGGCGATTGTGTTTCTGGTGAGTGTGGTAACGACGGTGCCATTTGCCGCTTTTTTTGTGATCCAGAAAGTACTTGGCCGACGATGGGCGCTCCTGACGTTGCCTGTGGTTTGGACAGCCTGGGAATGGTGCTATCAAAACATTGACGGGATGGTTGCCTGGCCAGGAATTGCCGTCACCCAGCACAAACTGACCTGGTTGATTCAGTACATTGATATCACTGGAATGTGGGGAATTGTCTTCTGGCTGGTATTGCTCAATATATTGATTGTGATGGCGGTTGAAACCAGGGGACAGGGGACAGGGGACAGGGGACAGGATTGGAAAACCAGAGGACAGGGGACAGGGGACAGGGGACAGGGGCGGAATAAGTCAGAGTCGAATTCAATTTCTTCACTCTCAATTCTTCATTCTTCATTCTCAATTCTCAATTCTTCATTCATTCAGCGATTGGTTTTGATCGCGGTCGTGATGTTTGGCCTGCCGCTGCTTTATGCCGCTTTTATTTTTTCCCAGGTGGACCAGTCGGCTGGAGGTCAGTCAATCCGAGTGATGGCGGTTCAGCCAAATATTGATCCCTGGCAGAAATCGTCGCCTGAAATTCGTCAAAAAGTCGTGGGCAGTATTGTGAATCAGACCAATGAAGCACTGAATATCAGACCTGAAAAGCCAGATCTGATTGTCTGGCCGGAAGTTGCGATTCCCGTGCCGCTTCTGCAGGACGAGCTTGCCCGGGAATTTGTCTTCCGCAATGTAACGCGATGGAATATCCCGGTGGTGACTGGCACGATTGATGCCCGAAAAAATACTGAGCCGGCGGCTGTGTCTTCAACCGGGCTGGAAAACTCGAAGAAAAAGCCTGAGTTGTACAATGCTGCAGTGTTTTTGGCGCCGCTGCAGACTGAATCCGGAACCCGGTTAATTCGTCCATCTGAGCCGTACCATAAACGCAAGTTGATGCCTTTTGCCGAAGAAGTGCCCTATTCAAAGCACTTTCCGGGTCTTTCCAGTCTGGCAGTTGAGCTGAATTGGAATCAGACATTCACACGTGGTAATGGATTGACCTTGTTTTCCGTTCAACAGGGCCCAGGACAGGTCGTCAAAGTTGCCGCGCCGATTTGTTATGAACATTTTTACCCGTCACTGATCGCGGAGTTTGTCCGAAACGGCGCCCAGGTCATCACACTGCTCAGTAACGATGCCTGGTTTTCAAAATCGCACGGTGAATACCAGATTGCGGCGTTCACGACGCTGAGAGCGATTGAAACCCGTCGGTCAATTGTTCGCTGCACCAACACCGGTCTGACCTGTTTTATTGATCCATTTGGGCGAGTGTACCGGGATATTCCCTGGTGGCAGGAAGATTCAGTTACGGGTGACGTCGCCCTTTCTTCTCGGATGAGCCTGTATGTTCGTTTTCCAGATGCTTTTCCAAAAATTTGTTTCTGTGGGGTGGTGGTTTTGGGGATTGTCGCCGGGCTAAACCGGGTGAGGTTCCCAAAAAATTGATCGTGTGAGAGTGAAGGTACCCTCAATCTCAGCTATTGATAAGGAGTTCGTGTATGTCGAAGAGAATCGTTGGAATCTGTCTAACCGCGCTGTTTCTGGAACTTGCCGTGCTATTGGGTGCATTTGAACCCACCATCAATGCCTCCACTGGCACTACTACAGGGCCGGGTTCGGATGATGGTTCAAGGCCGGGGTTTCGGGGAATTGCGCAATTCCGAAATGAAGCCCAACTGTATGGTAGCCCCCGATATGGCGAGTCATTGGAAAAGATGGCGGCCAAAAATGCGCAGGTTGAAAACCGGAGGCGGGCAACGGGTTCAACGATATTGTCACTGATCCTGATTTCCGGAGGGCTGGCTGGGGCGATACTGCTGGCTGGTGGCCTGAACCTGAAAGGCAGTGTTGGGGTACTGGCGGCCAAAGGGGCCTTTTCAGTCATGGCCTTCACTCTGGTGTTTGGTGTGGCACGAATCGGGGATTTCTCAATTTTTGGGGTGAAGAAAGGTGCCGCTCCATCAAATTCACCTGTTCGACAGGGAAGCGCCGCCCCAGAATTTGACGCGTCATTTGAAATCGGCGGCAGCGGCGTTACCCAAATCGGAGGGACGGTGATTGACACCGCCGGCAATCTGTATGTGACCGGAGGCTTTCAAAACGCCGTTTATTTCAACACGACGCCTCTTCCAACCCGACTCAAAGCGACCCAGGATTATGATTTCTTTGTGGCCAAATTTAGCCCGGATCGAAAATGTCTGTGGGCACGCGTCGCCAACGGTTCTGATTCAATTGGACAAGGGTTGTCACTCGAAGGTGGTTTGACCATTACGGTGGATGCAACCGGCAATTGCTATGTGGGAGGCGGGTTTGTTTCTGTCCTGTCCTTTAAAAATGGGGCGGGACAGGAAGTGGCGACCTTGTCGGATTCCGGAGATGGCGTCAACACCGAGCCATTTTTGGTCAAATATTCGCCGGATGGAACCTTGCTCTGGGCCAGAGGTGGGAACAGTGGCAGCCCGCAATCTCCTGATTCATTAAATTCTGGAATTAATGGAGTGATTGATATTGTCCTGGACCAGCAAGGAAATCCATATGTGTGTGGAAGCTCTGCCGCCAGGCAATTCCTTGGACAACCCGTGCAACACAGCAGCGGGGTGGGCATTGTGATTGCTCGCATCAACCAGCAGACTGGCGAGCCAGTGTGGACGACAAGCGTGAGCGGGACTGACCACATTGGTATTCTGGGGTTGACGATAGACAGGGCTGACAATCTGTACGCGGTTGGTAACTTTGTGGGAGGCCCTGTGACCTTTCCAACTCAGCCTGGGCCAACCAGTTTCACCAATAACGACAATTTGGGTGAGAATACCTACATTGCGAAATATACAAAGGATGGGCAATGCCTGTTTGCCCGGCAGATCAAGGGAGCTACTATCGGATTTGATATTGCTGCCACTGCGACGGGTGAGTTTTACGTGGCGGGCGGATATTTGACCAGAGCCGATTTTGGAGGCTTTTCGTTGGAAAGCTCTGCCACTGGTGCGTCGGGGTTTCTGGCGAAATATAGTGCTGAAGGGGCACTGCTGTTTGTTCGGGAGTTTGGTAAAACTCGATACACCCGGGCCAGTCGAGTGATGATTGACCCAACTGGTACGGTCTATGTGATTGGAACGCTCGTGGGGGAAGCTGATTTTGGTACAGAAGGCCCGACTCCAACCTCGCTGGTTTCCCCAAATGCAGGAATGTTTGTGGCGGCTTACAATGCAGCCGGTGTCTTTCAATTTGTCAAACAGGTCATCGGTGCGAACAACTTGAGCTTGAATTTAATTGGTCGCAATGCGAATACCCAATTACTGGTTGAACCAATCAACGCGGCAATTCACCCGCTCACTGGTCAGTTGCTGATGTCGGGAGACTTTAGCGGCAGATTACCACTCGGCAGTTTTATCACGCTTGAGAGTGACGACCAGGATTTCGACGGTGATGGCGAAGACGACAGCACCGATTTTGATGGGGATGGCGAGGAGGATGATGACGAGGACAATGATGATGACGATGATGACGATGATGACGATGACGATGATGACGATGACGATGATGATGGAGATGGAGATGGAGATGGCGACGGCGGAGAAGAAGGTCGCCAGTCAAGTTCCGACCGCAACGGCTTTATTGGCTACATTACACTTCCAGCCGTGACAGTTGATCCACCAACCGCAGAACTGAGCTTCCCAAAAGGAGGTGAAACCTTCTTCACTGGGAGCAACCTCACAATCACCTGGACCTCGTTTGATAAAGGTGGGGTTGTTTCACACGATCTGACTTTATCCACTGATGGCGGCAGCAGCTTTGCGACCAGTCTAGCGACAGGGTTACCAGGGGCAACCCAAAGCTTTGAGTACCGAATTCCAGCCACGCTTCAAACCGAAACGGGTCGCATCCGTCTCACGGCCACCAATGGGGCGAGGTTGACCGCTCAAGCCGTAACTCCAGCTAATTTCAGAATCACAACCCAAAGCAATGATCAGGTGAAGCCCGTGGTGACCGTGGCCGAACCAACGACTGGGGCAACCTTTGTTTCATCAGTCGGCGCCCAGGTGCCAGTTTCCTGGACGGCAACCGACAATGTTGGCGTGGTAGCACAGCGTGTGAAGTTTTCCGGAACCCGCACCGGTTCAAGCTTCACCGAGACGGTGGCTTCGGGATTGCCAGGAACTGCGGTCAGTTTTGCGCTTCAATTGACCACGGGAGATGCCGTCAGTGGTGGTGCCGTTGTGGTCGAAGCCGTTGACGCGGCTGGAAATGTCGGCCAGGGAATATCTGGAGTTTTCACCGTTGTACCTGCCGGAGCTGATTCAGTGCCGCCAGTTGTTTCAACTGTCACCCTGTCAAAAACCAAGATTAAGCGGAAAAAAGACCCGAATGTTCTTATTTCGTGGCAATCGAGCGACAACACGGCTGTCACTGGCCACAACCTGTCATTTGCTGTGGATGGAACTGCATTTTCAACCACGGTTGTGACAGGCTTGCCAGGGACTGCTCAGTCGTTTACCTGGACCGTTCCCACCAGCGTACCCAAGACCAAAACCGGCAAGGTCAAGGTGATGGCAATAGACGCCATCGGAAACACGGGTGAAGCCGTGTCTGGAACGCTTTCGATCAAGTAAGTCTGGTGGGGAAGAGAGAGGTTTTTCACTACAGAAGAACACGGAGGAATATCCAAATGCCTCTGTGTTCCTCTGTGTCCTCTGTGGTGAGATTTTATGATTTGAAACTGTCGGTATTTCGCTCGGCCAGAGAAGATGCCGCACGGATGATTGATGATTTCCGGATCGCCGGAATGACCGCCGTCTGAAGTTCCACAACACTTGAAAAGCGCTGGGTCGGGTCTTTGGCAAAACATTTTTGCAAAACGGCGTCAAGTGGTTTGTTTTCGACTTTATTCCCTGGCAGATGGTAGGTGGAACGAAGGACCGAATTGAGCAATTCTGGGTAATTTTTGCCTTCAAACGGACGGCGACCGGTGAGCACCTCCACAATCAACACGCCGACTGAAAAGAGATCGCTTCGTTCGTCGGTGGCGCCGCCGGTCAGTTGTTCGGGAGACATATACCCAAATGTTCCCATCACCATCCCCGGTGTTGTCAGGCTGCTGGGGGCGGTTGTATTCATCAACCGGAATTTCGCCAGCCCAAAATCCAGAATCTTGATCTGGGTTTGGCCGGAGCGGGTTCGAGCCAGGAAAATGTTCTCGGGTTTCAGGTCGCGATGGATTACTCCAGCTTCATGAGCTGCCTTTAATCCTTCCAGCAGTTGATTAACCCATTCGGCCACAGTGGTTGGATCAAGTTGCTCGCTCTGGGTTAATTTCTCACGGAGCGTTTTTCCTTCAACAAGTTCCATTACCAGATAGGCGCCGGTGCTACCAAGCAGCCCGGACTGATACACCGTGATGATATTGGGATGATTGAGACGGGCTGAAGCGCGGGCTTCGCGTTCAAACCGGCGTAACGCTGCATCGCCTCCAAGCGCGCTGGTCGTCATTACTTTCACGGCAACTGACCGGCCCAATCGTAAATCTGTTGCCTGATACACCGCGCCCATTCCACCTTTTCCAAGCAGACGTTCAAGCCGGTACTGGCCATCAATTGTGCGTTCGACCGGCACCGTTGAGACCAGCATCGCGTTATCTTTGGGGCAAAGCTGATCTGAAACATCAAAGCAGTTACCGCAGATTGGGCATTCCTTCAACAAATTGACCTGATTTTGTTCCAGGCGGGAAAGCACTTCCCGGTTGAGGGTTTGTTCCTGGCCAACTTTGTGTTTGAGCCATTCGATTTGATACACGCTTGCCATGTGTTGCGCGAGGGTTTGGAGTAATCGCTGGTCGTTGTGGGTGTAGGGTTGTTCAGATTTTTTTTCTCCAAGCATCATTAGCCCGACCAGCATTCCATCTGGTCCCTTCATTGGCACCAGCAATGTAACCTGCAAATCTTCCAGCCACGCCTGTTCCCAGGCCGGGAGTCGAGTTGAGGCTGGAAAAGGGAATTTACGCACTGAGGAATGACCTTCCATCAGACTCAGAACCCGAGCTGAATCAGGGATATACAGTTTCTTCGAATCGCTGCCGGATGAATATCCAAGTGTCAGGATCGTCGAGTTGGGGGCCCGATAGAACACCTGAATATGTTTGGGATGCAGGGCGGCCTCGACGCTGCGGCTGACACGGTGGGCAATTTCAGTTGGTGAGGTCAGTTCTTTGACTTCGCCAATCAATCCCAACAGGATTTGTTCGCCGTCATAGGCTTCACGAAAAAAACGCCGGTCAATCCAGTGGCGTAACGGGGTTCGGAACTGCAGACTGAAGGCCGTCAATACAACCAGTACCGAATACACTCGGTTTTGAAACAAAAATTCAGCAATCGTCCGATGGGGGTTGGCGGCGATGCTATAGATCAATCCGATGACTGGTAAGGCCAGGATCACTTGAAGCACATTTTTCGCCAGCAAGTATTGAAGGCCCAGCCGAAGGACGACGCTGATATCAAAGACTTTATGTTTGAGAATCGCATAGGCGGTTGAGAAGGGAATGGCAATGGTGGCGAGATTGGCAAGCAAGGTTATCCACCACACCTGGCTCAGTGGCCTGGGGAATAAAAAAACATTGAGGAGAGAAGAAAAAAGTAAGGGGAGAAAGGCGATCAGCGTTCCATAGATAATCCATTGGATTCGTCGCCGCTGATCCAGTTCCTTTTCTAGCCGATAATTGCGGAAAACTACCACAC
Organism: Acidobacteriota bacterium; assembly: GCA_016208495.1. NCBI lineage: Bacteria > Pseudomonadati > Acidobacteriota > Acidobacteriota bacterium. The sequence continues at coordinate 71,815 of JACQXX010000003.1, forward strand.
AGATCATCACAAGTGAGGCTGAATGCACGAGGCCCTGCAGTTGAAACGCCAGCGGCCAGAAATCCATAGTCCGGTAGTTAAAATCGGCCAGTGCCAGTGGATCCAGGAATTTACCGCTGTTAAGCCACCACCAGACGAGTGACAGACACAGGGCTGAACCATAAAAAAAATACTGGCAGGCTGTCCAAAATTTTCCACGAGGGACTGTGGTCGGAAACCGGTAATAAAAATGAAAGGCCAGCGCGGTTTGGAGTCCAATCAGGTTATGGGCCGGTGCCCAAAATATCCAGCTTCCCCCTTGCAGGAAAAACATTTTGGTGGAAAGCGTGTTTTTCAAAAAAGTAATTGCCGCCACGAGCAGGGTGATGCTCCCCAGTCGGGCCGAAAATCCATCAGGCTTCAGGGTTCCAATACTCAGCCCAACGCCAAGAAACACCACACCAATCAGGAACTGCATCACCAGAAGGGGCGATATCTGGTGAGTGCGGGTGAGTTTACTGGTCAGGGAAAATTCTTTTTCCTCTCCATTCTGGATCACACGAATGGTGTATGGTCCACCGAAGGGCTGTACCCATCTGAGGTATCCGGGACCGTAGGTTGCAACTCGGGGCTCACGATTGATGGCCACTAGCTGGTCGCCGGTCTGGAGTTTCCCGGCTGCTGGACCTTGCGGATCAACCTGACTGACCTGCCAGCAACCTTTGGGTTGCTCGACGGCTGACCATCCCGTTTCCAGTTGGAGCGGTCCAAGCCGATAAAGCTGAACCGCCGCAAAAATGAAATATCCGGCCAGAATGATTCCAAAACCGCAGATTCCCCAGAAAAAAATAGGTTTCGCCGGTTTCGCTGATGTTCTATGACCTGGTGATGGGGAAGAAACAACTGGTTGGGCTACGACTTCGGCGGCGACATCGCCGGGTGGCGATTCAATAAAATCTTCCGCTTCAGATTCAAACGCTAGAAGCTGTTCGACTTTCTGGCGCAGCCAGAGGTCATCACCGCATTCTTTCGCCAGAAAGACTGTTCGGTTCTCGGGGTTGAGATCAAGCGCCGACTGACACAGTCGCTCGATTTCATCCCAGCGTTCAGGTTTCATCGGGTGCTCCTTTGAGTTCGGAGAGCAACCACAATTTGGCCACCCGCCAGTCCCGTTTGACCGTTTCAACCGAGATTTTCAATACCTCAGCCGTTTCCTCAAGGCTCATTCCACCGAAGTAGCGAAGTTCGACAATCCGGCTTTTGCGCTCGTCAAAAGCTGCCAGCCGGGTCAGGGCTTCGTCGAGTGCGACCAGTTCGGCATAGCGTTCACTTGAAACCAGAGCGGCTTGATCGAGTGAAACTTTCTGGAAATCACCGCCCCGCTTCTCAGTTTTTCGGGCCAGGGCATAGTTCACCAGGATATGGCGCATGGCGGTGGCGGCCACGGCAAAAAAGTGGGATCGGTTTTGCCAGTGAACATCCGATTGACCGGCGAGTTTCAGGTAGGCTTCGTGAATAAGCGCGGTGGTTTGCAGCGTGTGGCCGGTTGGCTGGCCGCTCATATAGCGCCGGGCCATCTGGCGCAGCTCGTTGTAGACCAGCGGCATAAGCTGATCCAATGCTGCCTGATCGCCACGGTTCCAGGCTTCGAGCAATGCCGTGACTTCCAAAGGGGGAGAAGCCATGAGCCGTCCTTTTCAGTTTTAGGGAGTGACTGGAACTACCGATTCACCGCATTTGACCCATCGTTCGCTCAAATTTGAGTGAACGATGCGTCTGAACCAGAGAAACGTCAATGGTTTGATGTATTGAGGAAGACAACGAATTCTTCGAGCGATGTTGCCAGAACTGCTTTTTGGTGCAGAAACACCAATTGATCTTCGTCCTGGATTGCCTGGATGGTGGTGACCAGAGTTGGAGCCAGTTCACCAAATTTCAATTTCAGGGTGAGTAAAAGCATTTCAATTTTGGATTTGATCCGGCCACGGGCTTCACCACGGGCTTCACCACGGGCTTCACCACGGGCTTCACCACGGGCTTCACCACGGGCTTCACCACGGGCTTCACCACGGGCTTCAGCAAAACGTTCAATACTTGTCACATACGGCATATGGTGTTGCTCCTCGTACTCTTCTAAATCTCGTTGAAACTGGTTTTCCAGATCGGTCGGCAATTGCATAAACCAGTCAATCAATCGAAACAGTTTTCGAACTTCATCCGCCGAATATCCCCGTTCATAGAGCGAACGAACGATACGAAATTTCCATTCGCGGCGTGATTGAGGTTCTTGTTTGGTTTCAAGGGTTTTCAAATGCGCCAGCACAATTGGCGCAAAGCGATTCTGACTTTGTTCAAGCCCGTCGGGGTTCAGTCTGATGAGTTTGACGGTTGGAAACTGGACGACCATTCTATATCCCCAGAATGACCATCCAAATTCCTTTGGAACCCATTCTGGATTTGAGTCTCCCAGCACGACCAGGCTCACGACGTGTTTTCCGAATTCATCAAACAATCGGGCGTCAAACCGAAAAATCCGTTCGGGGAAATCTGCTTCCCACTGGCTTTGAACCTCAACATGAACCAGTACCCAGCGTTTCACGCCATCAAGTGTCTGAACTTCCTTGAGTTTATCCGCCACCTGGCGACCCATTTGGGCGGTTGCCGTCACTTTCTGAAATTCCTTATCACGTGATTGAGGCGGGATGCTCCAGTCAATCCCGTCGTGGACCATTGGGAAGAGCAATTCCAGAAAATCTTTGAAGTATTCGTCGAGCGCCTCTTTCCAGGGACTATCGTAATCGTCACGAAATGATTCGGTTTCCACAAGGCAGTCCTCCTGATGGTTCTTCTCCGGAAGAAGAAAAGGATTACAGAATTGGTTTTCTCATTTTCCTGTCAGAAAAAAACCTTGTCAATCCAGCCAGTTGCGTGTAAGTAAAAGCCTTTCTGACACACGGTTCCTCCATCGGTTTTTCAACCATTGTTCCTCACCAAATTCAATTGGTTCGCTTTGGGGTTTCGGCCAATCGCTGTCTGGTCGTCCCTCACTGGTCACATTCTTCCAAAATCCACACATTCAAAGGAGTTCCCTTGATGACCAATTTTTTTCGGAAGTTCATTGCGGGATTGCCACATACCACCGTTGTTTGGCTGGGTCTTTCGATCTTATTTATTTCTTCACCGGTTTGGGCTGACACCACCGGCGTGATTGTGGGAACGGTTCGGGATCCGCAAGGCGCGGTGATGGGGGGTGTCACCGTCACCGCTCGCCAACCAGCGACGAATCTCACGCGCACGACCGTAACCAATGAAGATGGGAACTTTCTATTTTCGGCCATGCCGATTGGAGAATATGAAGTTACCGTCGAGGCCACCGGGTTTCAAAAACGAACCGGTTCCATCCGGTTGCAAATCAGTCAGGAAACACGGGTTGATTTTACCCTCTCTCCGACCATCGAAGATGTGATTGACGTCCAGGCACAAAGCGAGATTTCCACCGAAACCGCAACCGTCAGTACCGTGATAGACAACCGAAAAATTACTGAACTCCCGCTCAATGGGCGCAATTTTCTCCAGCTTGGGGCACTGATTCCCGGCGTGGCCGTGGCTGCGGGCGGGGGCGGTTCGGAAGGCGGTTCCTATGTCGGTGCCTTTAGCGTCGGTGGTCAGCGTGACCGGGCCGCCAATTACCAGCTTGATGGCGCTGACAACAACCAGGGAATCAACAACAACGCGGCGGCCTTTGTAAACGTGGATGCCATCCAGGAATTCACCATTATGACGAGCACCTTTAGCGCTGAATTTGGGCGTAACTCGGGCGCAGTGGTGAATGTGGCGACCAAATCAGGGTCAAATGATTTTCACGGGACGTTTTTTGAGTTTTTCCGCAACAACGTGTTTGATGCCCGCAACTTCTTTGAAAACGCCGGCAATGCGCCGGATTCAAAGTTCATCCTGAATCAGTTTGGTGGTGTTTTAGGTGGGCCGATCAAACGTGACAAGTTGTTTTTCTTTTTGAGTTATGAGGGGATCCGGTCACGGGTGGGAAATACGATTTTCACCAATGTTCCTACCCTTGAGCAGCGCACAGCAGTCAATACCGGTGTCCTGGACGGCGTTCGAATTGACGTGGACCCCGTGGCGGCCCGACTGCTGCAGCTCATTCCGCTTCCGAATGCGGCTTCGACGTTTGGAAATTTCATTTCAAACGATCCGATTCGCAACCGAAACGACAACGGATTGATCCGGGTGGATTACATCAAAGGGCCGCACGATACGATCAATGCCCGTTACCTGATCAACGACCAGAGTCAGTTTACGCCAGTTCAGTCGTCGTCTGGCACCTCAAGCGGTGCCTCCCAGGTGCCGGGATATGGGTTGAAGACAACCGTCCGCACCCAAAATTTCACGCTCGGAAGCACTCATTTATTTTCTTCAGCCACCGTCAACGAAGCCCGGTTTGGTCTTAACCGTGTGTTTGACTTTTATGAGGGCGAAGACCGGACCAACCCGGCGCCACTCGGGTTACCGACCAATCCGCTGGACAGCCGCAATATCGCCCTCCCGCAAATTGTCATCTCCGGGCTGTCAGGGATCGGCAACAGCAATATCTATCCGTTTGGCGATGGATTAACGACGGCCCAGTTTCTCGATACGCTCACGCTCTCACGTGGAAACCATACCCTCAAGCTGGGGGCTGATGTGCGACTGGCCTATGTCAACGGGTTTCAGGACTTTAGCTTTTCAGGCACCGTCAGCTTTGACGGTGCGGTGAGCGGTATCAGCCCGCTCTATGATTTTTTGCAGGGCACACCGTCACCTCAGACCACCTTCATCACGCGTGGATTGACGGCACCGCCGATCAGGCAGCAAAACTACTATTTCTTTGTCCAGGATGACTGGAAGGTTCGCACCGGGCTGACCTTCAACCTTGGGTTGCGCTATGAACTCAACACCGTCCCAACCGCCAGTGGCCGATTGACCAATTTCACGCCGGACCGGGGTTTCTTCAATGATCAAGCCGGGCTGTTTGACGGCGATCACAACAACTTTGCGCCGCGAATTGGGTTTGCCTGGACACCGTTTGAATTTGGAAGAACGGTCATCCGTGGTGGCGCCGGGATGTTTTATGACCTGGTTTTTGCCAATGTGCCGTTTAGCCTGACCTTTAATCCACCAGCTTCGGTCCAGTTTTATCCGTTGTTTGGAACGGATCCAGAACCGGGTCAGCTTGGTTCCGTCTTTGCGGATATTCCGCAAACTCCAGATTTTGAAGATGCCGGGCCGGCGTTGATTACGATTGACCCGAAACTCCGCACGCCCTATGCCTTTCAGTGGAATCTGAATGTTCAACAGGAACTGGGCAATGGGCTGGGGTTTGAAATCGGATATTACGGCACCCGTGGCGTCAAACAGGTTCTCAATCGTGACATCAATCAGGCGGTCTTTTTCCCTGGTGACTCCAGCGTTTCAAACATCTTTGATCGCCGACCAACCCAGTTGAGCGGCAACACCTTTTTGCTCAACGGCGTGGATGTCGGCGGGATTGATTTGATTCAGCAGCAGGAAGCGTCGGCAACTTCGATGTATCATTCGCTCCAAACCCGACTGAGCGGACGGCTGACCAAAGATTTCTACTTCTTGACCAGCTACACCTGGGCGCATTCGATTGACAATGCTTCAGATATCTTTGGATTTACCGGGAGTTCGGGCTTTCCACAAGACAGTAACAACCTGCGAGCCGAACGGGCTAATTCGCCATTTGACATCCGGCATCGGTTCACCAGTAGCTTTACTTTTGATTTGCCGTTTGGGCAGGGAAAAATGTTTGGTTCAAAAGCCAGTCGAAAGCTTGATCTGGTCATTGGCGGCTGGCAGGTCAACGGCATCATCACCGCGCAAACGGGCCAGCCGTTTTCGGTTCGACTCGGGCAAGACGTGGCGCTTGACGGCAATCCACTCAACGAACAGCGTCCAAATGACATTCCGGGTGCCTTCGTTCCGGATGGAAAGGGCGGCCTGCTCTTGACGGTTCCAGTCGAACGTCTTATTCCGTCACCTGGTACCTATGGGAATCTGGGCCGAAACACGTTTCGCGGTCCGAAATTCGTCAACTTTGATTTTTCGGTGTTTAAGGAGTTCCGGTTGAAGGACGATATCAAGCTTCAGTTCCGTTCAGAATTCTTTAACCTCTTCAATCATCCGAACTTTGCGTTGCCGGAAGTCAATTTGTCATCACCGACGTTCGGCACCTTTTCACGTACCCCGGATGTGGCAGCGGGCAGCCCTCGGATTGCCTCTGGCGCCCAACGGGTCATTCAACTGGCCTTGAAGCTGACGTTTTAGGGCTGGAAAACCCAGGGCTGAAGACATCGGGCGGAAGACTCGCAAGCTCGGGGCAATCGAAGGGATGAGGGATGAAGCCAAGGGATGAGGGATGAAGGATGAGGGATGAAATAAAACCAATTCTTCAGCCCTGAGCCCGTTTTCTAGGGATGAGGGATGAAGGATGAGGGATGAAATAAAACCAATTCTTCAGCCCTGAGCCCCAAGCCCCATAAGCGCCAGGATAAGAAAGCTCGTGCTCTTTCCGGTGGCATTCAATGATGTTCTTGTCGGGGTTGGGTCTCGTTCTGGCCGGGTCCGTGGGCTTCGCACCACGGCTATTACACGACGACCCTGCGGGCCTAAAACCCGGAAGTATTGCTCAGGGGATGACCTGACCTGGGCAAATCCAGAGTTGAATGATTCCGACTGGAAGACGGTTGATCTCGAAAAAGCCTGGCAACACCGCAATTATCGGCAATTTTCAGGGTTCGTCTGGTATCGCCAGACATTTGAATTCCCCTGGCATCCTTCTGAATTAGACCGCCATAGTCAACCTGGAATTTCAGTCGGGGCGATTCATTACGCCTGTTATTCAGTGTATGTCAATGGGCGATTGATCGGTCAATTTGGTGAATTGCCCCCCAGGATTGAGTATAAGCCACCACAACGGGTGGTATTTTCAATTCCTGATGAGGTACTCAAAGCTGGTTCGAAATTTGTGGTTGCGATCCGAATGTGGCGCAACCCGGAGTACGGCCCGGTGGCCACAAGTTTCGTTGATATTCGCCCCCCCATGCTGATCATTGGATTTTCGGCGCCCTTGCAGTTTCGGGTTGACTCGCTCACTCAGCAGGAAGAACTGGCTGAATTGTCAAAGCTCGTGGCGGCGATTGTCTTCTTTCTGGTTGGCCTCTATCACCTCCAGCTTTTTCAACGGCGTCCTCAACAACGAGAATATCTCTGGTTTGGCCTGCTGACGCTTGGGGCCACAGCCAACATTTTCTTCCTTTCAATCTGGGCCGGGAAATTCCTGACACCACTGGTGGCTTTTTCCATCGGTCGCGCTGCCATCCATCTGACTTTTGTCCCGTGGATTATGTTTTCCTGGTTGATGTTTGAGTGGAAGCCGAATCGCTGGGTGCGGGGGTATCTCTGGTTTCAAGGTGCGCTGGCCGGATTGACGCTCCTTTCACCACGCTTGATGGGCGTTGAAGTTGGGAACTGGCCGGTTTACTCGTTGGTTCCGCTCTTGTATGTCTGGCTGTATTTGATTCCTCGGGAGGCGCTTCGAGGGAACCAGGAAGCCCAAACCATTTGTCTGGGGTTGTTGTGTCTGGCTGCTACCCGGATCTATCAGTTACTGGGGGTTTTAGAACTGGTGCCATTCCAAAATCTGGTCCATTGGGGATTTGGCGCCCTCATCATTGCCATGTCGGTGTCACTCTCCAACCGGTTTAGCCGGGTCCATCAGGAACTCGATTCACTCAACCAGGAGCTTGAAAACAAGGTTAACCAGCGAACTGCCGAACTGGCTGAAACGCTGGATCGGGTTCAGGTTTCAGAACAGCAAGCCCTGCACGCACAACAAGTTGCCCTCGAAGCCAATCGTGCTAAAAGTATTTTTCTGGCCAATATGAGCCACGAATTGCGCACGCCGCTCAATGCCATTCTGGGGTTTGTCCAGTTGATGCGTCGGCGGGAGCGCATTGACCCGGAAAATCGCAAAACCCTTGATATCATTTCACGCAGCGGCGAACACCTTCTCGCATTGATCAATGATGTGCTGTCCATTTCCAAAATTGAAGCTGGTCAAATTACCTTGAATGAAAAATCATTTGATCTGGCGCGATTACTGGGCGAAATCGAAGACATTTTTCGAATGCGGGCTGAGACAAAAGGAATCGAACTCCTGGTGGAACATCAAACACTCCTGCCAGCTTATGTTTTTGGAGATGAAGGTAAATTGCGGCAGGTTCTGATCAATTTACTCAACAATGCACTGAAGTTTACCGAAGACGGAAGCGTTCGATTAATCGTGGGTTGGGAACAAAACCGGGCAGTGATCGAAATTACGGATACCGGATTTGGAATTGCCGCTCAAGAAATTCCAAAATTATTTGAAGCCTTCTCCCAAACCGAAAGCGGCCTGAGAGCCAAAGAAGGCACCGGGCTTGGGCTGGCGATTAGTCGCAATTTCATCAGGTTAATGCATGGCGAAATCGAGGTCTCAAGCGAGCTTGGAAAAGGAACGACGTTTCGCTGCACCCTTAGTTTACCCAAAACCGAAACTCCGGCTGAAGCTCAACTCCGTCCAAGCCTGGTCGTTGGGCTGGCGGCTGACCAACCAGGGTATCGAATCCTGGTCGTGGACGATGTCGTCGAAAACCGGTTGTTACTGTCAACCTTGATGAATCAGGTGGGGTTTCAGGTGCGGGATGCCGCCAATGGCCAGCAGGCGATACACATTTGGAAAGACTGGCACCCCAATTTAATCTGGATGGACATCCGCATGCCGGTATTGGGTGGTGTGGAGGCGACAAAGGAAATCCGACGATTGGAAGCCTTAGGGCCGCGTGAAAATAATGGATCTCGAACGGTCATCATCGCGCTGACCGCCAGTGCCTTTGAGCAGGACAAAGAGAAGATCCTGGTTGCGGGATGCGATGATTTCATCACCAAACCGTTTCAAGAAGCCACACTCTTCCAAAAAATGACTGATCATCTCGGCGTCCAATTTCTCTATGAAGACGAGATCATTTCAGGTTCACCCGATGAACTCTCGGCCACTTTTCTGGAAGACCAGCTCCAAACACTCTCGGATGAATATTTTAGTCAGCTCAACCAGACTTTGCTGGAAGGCCATACCGAAGGAGCACTCAAGGTCATCCATCAATTCCAGCCAGACCATCCTCACCTGGCCGCTACGTTGAAAAAACAAATCAAAGCCTTTCAAATTGATGACATTCTCACGGCGCTCGAAAAGGTGCAGGCTCAGAAGACGTGAAGCCGGGTTCCGGGTTCCGGGTTCCGGGTTCCGGGTTCCGGGTTCCGGGTTCCGGGTTCCGGGTTCCGGGTTCCGGGTTCCGGGTTCCGGGTTTTCGAAACCAAGAACTAGCCACTAACCACTAACCACTAACCACTAACCACTAACCACATTCTTCATTCTTCATTCATTTCATCCTGGCCCTTCAAAAATCACAAAGGCAACGGCATAGCGTTCGGTGTGGGAAATGGAAAGATGAAGCCGCGTTCCGCCTTTTTGCTGGAAAATCTCCAGCGCCAGCCCATGCAGGGCCAGCGTCGGGGGGCCGTTGATGGCGGAAACAACCTCGACATCGTGCCAGCTCAACCCACGTGACCAGCCCGTGCCAAGGGCTTTGAAGGCCGCTTCTTTCGCCGCAAAGCGCCCGGCGTAATGCTGAGCGGCTCGGACTTTAGGGTCGCAATAGAGAATTTCCTGATCAGTAAAAATGCGATTGCGAAACCGGGCCCCGTGCTGAGTCAGCGCACCAGCCATCCGTTCAATTTCAACGATGTCAATTCCATTTCCTAAAATCATATGAAAGCTCAGGTTCAGGGTTCAGGGTTTGGGGTTCAGGGTTCAGGGTTTGGGATTCAGGGTTCAGGGTTCAGGGTTTTCGAGCAAATATCATCTTGTCACCTTGTCACCTTGTCATTTTGTCACCTTGTCACCCTGTCATCTTGTCACCTTGTCATCCTGTCACCTTGTCACCTTGTCACCCTATCACTTTGTCACTTTGTCACTTTGTCACCTTGTCACCCTGTCATCTTGTCACCCTGTCATTGAGTGGTCACTTTTTCAACCGGTGGTTCCGAAGGCTGAAGTTTGATTGGAAGTTCCACGCGGAAGGTCGCGCCTTGATTGAGCGTGCTTTCAACCCAGGTTTTGCCACCGTGAAGGTCAATCAGTTCTTTCACAATCGCCAGGCCATTTCACAAAGAGTTTGGCCTGATCCTCTGGGCTCAATCCTGGGCCTTCATCCCGGACTGAAAAAACAATGTGTTCCTCGCGTTTTTCGAGCCAGATCCAGACTTCTTTGCCTTGAGGAGAATATTTCAGGGCATTGCTCACCAGGTTATCAAAGACGGTTTGAATGCGAGCTTCATCAATTTCAGCGGTCCAATCCAGGTTTGGGTCGGCTTCAAAGTGGATCGTTATCCGTTTGGCTGCTGCATGGGTTCGATTATCGTCAATAACAAATTGAGCCAGTGCGCGGAGACTGGCAGGTTCTTTCTTCAGTTTGAGTTTTTTGCCTTCGAGCGCCGCTGTGTCGAGCAGGCTGGAGATAATCCCAAGCATCCGTTTGGCTGAGGTAAAGATTGACTGGGCCATATCAACCGTCGTCCGACGGGAGTTCGGGTCAATCGAAAGCAGCTCCGCATAGGTCATGATAATGGTCAGCGGGTTTTTGAGGTCATGCGCCGCAATCCCCAGGAACTCGGTTTTCATTTCGTTCAACAATTTGAGTTCCAGATTTGCCACTTCAAGCGATTGATTGGTGATTTCAAGTTGTTGTTTTTGGTGAAGAACTTCGGCGGTTCGTTCTAAAACCAGTTTTTTCAAATGAAGCGTGCGCAGGTGAAGCGTGCGCACGCGAAGAAAAACAAAGCCAACCACCAAACCTGACCCAATCACAAGATAAAGCAAAAATGCCCACCAGGTACGCCAGGGGGCGGGCGTAATTTGAAACACAACCTCAATCGGGCCGGTGACATTCCCGGCATAATCCTTCCCCCAGGCTCGGAAGACATATTGACCAGCGCCAAGGTTGCTGTATTCACGGTCATAATCGGTTGACCAGGCGGTTGGTTTGGGATCAACACCAACGAGTTGGGTTTGGTACCGCGTTTCAGCCTCGCGCACAAAGCACAACAGGGCAATTTCAAATTTGAGTTGATTGTGGGTGTAATCGAGTATCAGCGGATGACTGGTTGAATATTGGGTTTGAGCCAGATTGAGTTCATCAGCGGAAATCACCAGCCGTTCAAGGGATAATGGTTTGCGTGTCGAGTCAATCCATTGCCGGGTTGGATCAAGAACCGCCAGTCCCCTGGTGGTGGCTGCCCAAATGCGGCCTGTTGTGTCCACCTGACCCGCCATTCCATTACACTCATTGCCCGGCAACCCATCAACGGAGGAGAATTCTTCAATCGAGAGATCTTTTGGATCCAGGGTTGGAATTTTGAGCCGAACGACGCCGCGAATGGTCAGGCCATACACATCACTGGTGCCGCGCTGGAACAAATGGTAAATCACACTGCCGGAAATGGCCGGAGTCGTTTGTTCGGAGACCACAGTTTTAATCGGCGTGGAATTTGACAGCCCGGAACCTGGGTCCAGGCCCAAAATCCCGCCTCCGTCAGTTCCAATGAGTAAGTAGCGGGCACTGGACTTCAATTTGACCTCAAGCAGGCTGCGAATGTAGTTTTTCTTGAGGCCAGTCCGGGCGTCACGTTTGGTCCACGAGCCATTGAGAAAACACCAGAGTCCATCAATGGTGCCCACCCACAAGGCGCGTTCACCCGTTTTGGTTTGAGTCTCCAAAAGCGACCGCACCGAACCAATGGTGGATTGTTTGCCTGGGGATACGGGCATCCAGGAGTTTCCAGTAAATCGTGACAATCCGCCTCCGGTGCCAGCCCACACGGTTTTTTGGTCTCCGCTGGTGGTTTCCACCAGACAAAAAACCACATTGTCGGCCAGGCCGTCGGCGGTGGTAAAGGTCGTCCAGGTGCCATTTTGCCGCCGAGCCAGACCATTATTGGTTCCAACCCACAGGACTGGTTGACCGGTGGTGTCTTGTGTTTCGAGCAAACATCGAATCTTATTGCTGGGAAGATCGGAGGTTTCAGTAAAAACCTTCCAGGAATGATTGGAATAGTGGAGCAGTCCATCGCCGAATGTCCCAATCCAGAGCACTGGTTCCCCAGACGGCGACTGGGAATGCAGCATGCATTGGAGGCGATTTTTGACCAGGTTGGACGGGAGGGTCACGTTTTTCCAGGCTGGTGATTCCAGTCGAGAAAGTCCGCCATCTTCCGTTCCAACCCAGAGGGTCGAACTTCCAGTTCCCTGGGAAGAGACCATCAGATTTCGGACCAGATTGCTCGGCAGACCGGAAGCCGTATCAAAAACCGTCCAGGTTTCATGAAAAAACCGCGCCAGCCCCCCACCAAGTGTCCCGGCCCATACCACCGTCTCTCCGCTGGCCGTTTGCGTACTGGCGAGGCTGTAAACCGAATTGCTGGGGAGCCCAGAGCCCATTCGGTAGGTGGTCCAGGTGCCAGTGACATATCGCCCAAGCCCACCGGTTTCAGTCCCAACCCACAACACCTGATTGCCTTGTGGATCAGTGGTTTCCAACAAGGCCCAGACTTTGTTATCCGGCAATCCCTGGCGGGTGGTCACGGTTGACCATTTTCCATCTCGAAGACAGGCGAGTCCTCCGCCATCGGTCCCAACCCACAATGTCCGTTGACCTGAAGGAGACAGGCTGTCCAACAGACACAGCACTTTATTACTACTCAACCCGGAGGAGGTGTTATAAGTGACCCATTTCCCTTGATCAAAATGAGAAACTCCGCCGCCATAGGTTCCTACCCATACCGCTCCGCTGCCTTTGGGTTGACCCGCCTCGGGAATAATACAGTTGACGTTGTTTCCGGCTAATCCATTTTTGGTGTTAAACAGGATCCAATTCCCATTCTGTAAGCGAGCCGCTCCGCTGTCCCGAGTTCCAAACCACAAACTTTGATCACTGGTGGCACACAGGGCATTCTGGTTGATGATGTTGGAATTGACTTCGTCTGGAAGTGAAACTCGACGCCAGTCGCGACCATTGTAAAAGGCCACCCCATTTTGGGTCCCAACCCAAAGTCGCCCGGTATGGTCCATCGCCATGGCATGAACCAGGTTTTGTGGAAGCCCATCCTGGTCGGTAAAAGTCGAAAACCGAATGTTATCGGCAGCCAGCAGTTCAGAAAATTGGGGTTGGGGATTTGATGAGGGCGCAACAGAGGGGGCCAGGGGCGGTAGGTGTGGGTTTGCCTGGACGACCAGTTTCAGAAGAGAGACCGAAAAAAGACCAACCACAAGCCACATCACCACAAACCGGCTTCCCAAGAGTGGGTCCCGCCGCAGTTTAGGGGTGAAACAGGCTGGACTTCTGGCTGCGGAAAGCTGGATGAGGGGGGAGACGCCGGATTGAGGCATATGCAGTCGTTTGAGTCATTGGAGGTAGCCAAAAACCGCGTGGTACATCGTCACAGGTGGTTGAGGGAGCTCACTAAGGGAACCTGGACTGACAGGTGGAAGATCAAAGGGGGAACCTGATGACTCTCAAATAAAAAATCAGTCCCCAATCCCTCACTTCCAGGCCCCACCTAGACCCGGTGCATCGCGTGAAACAGATCTTCCCGTTGGACATAGGCTTTGACGCCGAGTTGGGAGGCTTCGGTTTTTAATTTTTGCTGCAAATCAGTCAATGATCCACGGATGGTGCTGATATCCGCGATCAGCATCATGGCGAATTTTCCCCGGAGAACAGTCTGGTTGATATCAACAATGCTGCATTCGGCATCCGCCAAAACTCTGGCCACCGCCGCAATGATCCCGGCGCCGTCCTGTCCAAAAATGGAAATGACAGCTCGATTACTGCCGCCTGTTTCGGGTGAAGACCCTGATGCCATCGGCGACATGGCTGGTGAGGGAGCGTCGGTGAGGGCTGGCCGGATCGAGCGGAAAATATCGGTTACCATATCTTCGACCAGGGTGCGGTCAGCATATTGGCCAAGCTTGCGATACACAGAGCGGGTAATTTGATAAATGATTTCTTCGTCTTTCATGGCGCAACCTGAATGAAATGTGATGGAGTCACCACAGTGCCAGATGGTTTGGTGGTCCTGGTGAGAGGGGGGAAACGGCAACGTTGAGCGAGAGAAATGAAATCAACGGGCGCTATGCTAACTTAACTCGTCTGGTTTTGTCATGAAAACTTCGGACTGAACAAATCAGGGCTGAGGGCTTGGGGCCATAAGCGCCAGGATAAGGAAACAAAGCCCGATCTGGACAAGGGGACACGGGGACAAGGAGAAAAAATATTCTCCCGCTCCCACCGTCGGGAGGAGGATCTCCTTGTCTCCTTGTCTCCTTGTCTCCTTGTCTCCTTGTCTCCCCTGCTCCTCGTCTCAAACAGGCCCACATTTCCTTATCCTGGCGCTTATGGGGCTTGGGGCTGAGGGCAATCGAAGGGATGAGGGATGAAGGATGAGGGATGAAAGAAACCCAATTCTTCAGCCCGCCTTCTTCAGCCTGCCCTTGCTCACGAGTTTGGTCGGGAGTAAAATCAGCGAGTTTTCCAAAAGTCGTTCTCCCCATCCAGTGTATTCCAACTTCGACCGGCTCTGAGGAGCTGTAACACTTAGAACAACCCATTGGTTCAGTCTGATCCGGTCAGTCCTTTCTGGGCTGATTTGTTTTGGGTTGATAGGTGGTTGGGTTTGTTCAGTTTGTGAGGAGTGAGCGTATTTCAACTCTTGAAGGCAATACCCTTGGTCTCAAAGCAAGCCAGATCAAGCGTCTCGAAAAACTCTATCAACGACGATTGTCACCGCGAGCCCTGGTCACCCAGGAATTTGCGCGCCAGTTAACTGAAATTTCATCTGAAATCCGCCGACAAATCGGGGCTTTGATCAATCGGCAAGGTCAGGTTGAATATGTCATTGTTGGCGATGCCAAAGGGATTGTCATTCCGGATTTAAAACGTCACCGCATTGGTCAAGGGCGATTTCGCGGCCTTCGATGTATCCATACCCAGCTTTCTGGTGAAGGACTCACCCAGGATGATTTGACCGATCTTGCCTTGTTACGGCTGGATATGATGGCTGTCTTGAGCATCACCCCGGATGGGTTACCGGGGTGGATTGAGGCCGCCCATTTACTCCCAGCCTCTCCGAATCTGGCCTCTCCACAACTCCCCCCGCCAACTGATCCACTTGACGATTTGCTGACTGAGACCACCGCTTCATCGGCTGAGGGTGCCGTCGGGGAACTCAATTCAGCTCCCTGGGCGATCCTTCCCAAAACGCCACCCAGCCAGTTGTCAGTTGATTTTCTTGAACTGATTGACTCGCTTGAAGCTGAATTTGCCCGCACAGCAGGGAAACGGGGGGCGAAAGACCGACGTGACCGGGCCATTTTGGTGACGGTCACCACCCAAAGTCTGACACAGGCCCAGGAATCAATTGAAGAACTCCATGAACTGGCCCTGTCAAGTGGGTTGGTGGTGGTGGATATGATTCTCCAAAAACGCCAGCAGCTTGATCCCCGAACCGTGTTGGGAAAAGGCAAGCTCCAGGAGTTGATCATTCGCAGTCTTCGCCAGTCCGCCGATATGATCATTTTCGACCAGGATTTGTCACCGTCCCAGGTGCGATCAATCGAGGGCGCGACCGACTTAAAAGTGATTGACCGAACGCAGCTCATCCTCGACATTTTTGCGCAACGGGCACAAAGCCGGGAAGGGAAGATCCAGGTTGAACTGGCCCAACTCAAGTACCTGCTGCCCCGGCTCACTGGAAAAGGGGCGGATATGTCACGGCTGGAAGGTGGCATTGGGGGACGCGGACCTGGGGAAACCAAACTGGAAGTGGATCGCCGGCGGGCACGCGACCGGATTACTGCCCTGGAGCGTCAGTTGGAAGATGTGCGCCGAATTCGAGAGGCCCGCCGAGCCAAACGGTCACGCCGTGGATTGCCCGTCGTTTCCATCGTTGGATATACAAACGCAGGGAAATCAACGCTTTTAAATACATTGACTTCGAGTGAAGTGCTGGCTGAAAGTCGGATGTTTGCCACCCTTGATCCCACCAGCCGACGGTTACGACTCCCGAGGGAGCGTGAAATTATTATCAACGACACCGTGGGGTTTATTCGGGACTTGCCGGAAACCTTGATCGCTGCCTTCAAAGCGACCCTTGAGGAACTTGAAGACTCAGACTTGCTGGTCCATCTGGTTGATTGCCATTTGCCTGATTTTGCCCATCGGATTGAGGCGGTCGAGCGGATTCTGGCGGAACTCAAGTTACATAAAATTCCCCGAATCCTCGTCTTTAACAAATGTGATCTGGTTGATGCCGAACAGGTTGAAAACCTCTGTGTTTCCAACCAGGCACTGGCAATTTCCGCTGTTTCCCCTGAAACCCTGTCTCCTTTGCTGGATGAGATTGATCATCGGCTGGCAGAATCCGGCAAATCCGCCTTGGTTCCAGTCTTTAGTTCGGAGTATGTTGTGGAGGAGTAGTTATGACACAGTCTGGTTCTGATTCTCCTCGACCAATCAGCGAGCGATTTCAATTTTTCCAACGGCGGCTCAAGCGTCGGTGGATATCGCTCAGCGAGTATCTGGGGACCCGCCCTGCCAAAATTCTTGGCTTCCTGCTGACCATCACCCTGATTACGACCCTCACTTCCGGGTATTCATTTTTCTCTATTGAAAGCAAAATCAGCGGCGGGATTGTGCGCAGTGATTTAATTGCACCGGAAGATTTTATTCTGGTTGATCAACTGGCGACGGCTGAACGTCAAGCCGAAGCCCTCGCCCAGGTACCACCGGTGTTTGAGTACGACCCGTTGTTGAAAAATCAGATTCGAAGCCAGATTATCAGCGCCTTTGATAAGGATCGAATGACATTCTTCGACCGGTTAAAGGTTGAACTGGGTGAAGCGGACTTTACACCGGCTCTGGCTTCCTCCGCGAAGTTCACCTCCTTTGCTCAAAAACTGGCGACTGAAACTCCGACTCCGTTTACTTTAAGTTCTGACCCGCAGGTCCTTGAGTATCTGGTGAGGCAGGGGTTGAGTGATGAGATTGAAAAGGAACTGAACCAGCTTCTTTCAATGGCTATGAAAGATTTTATTTATCCTGATACTGATGTCGCGAAGGCCCAGCCGCGTCGGTTGATGTACCAGGATAAAATTACCCAAACCCAGCATGAGATCCGAGGGCGCAATGCCCTGTCAGTTTCAGCGGCGCTCAATCAGGTTAAAGAAGCGGTTGACTCGTTGCGGAGCCTGTCTCCGACTGGAAAAGAAGTCTATTTAAAACTGGTGCAAAGTTTGCTCCAGCCCAATCTGAGATACAGCGACGCGCTGACGGAGATGATGCGGAAAAAGGCAGTTCAGTCTATCCCCGATGTCAGCACTGCTTACCGTCGAAATCAAATTATTGCCCGCGCCGGAGATCCGGTTACCCCGCACATCCAGGCAGTTGTTTCCCATTTGAGCCAAAAACAACACTTCCATCACCCGCTTCGCCGATTTATCGGCTTATTTGGGATTATCACCATTTTGTTATTTGCGCTCTACAAATTTACCGCCCATGCCCGGTCTGATCTGCCATTGCCGACCGACCGTGCCTTTGCCTTGATTTGTGTGACTCTAGTGGCCCAAACCCTGCTGATCTGGTTAGGGATTAACATCAGCCGGAAATTTGGTGGCACTGCCGGGATGTCAACCGACCTGAGTTTATATGAATTTGCGATCCCTTATGCGGCGGCGACCTTGATTGTCGCCTTGCTGCTGGATGAAAACCTGGCCTTGCTCTGTACGTTAGTGGTTGGACTTCTGGCTGGTGTGATGACAGGCGGCAGTATAGAACTCTGCGTTTTTGCAATTCTGAGCGGAAGCGCGGCAGCCTATAGTGTCGGCCAGTATCGCCAGCGAAACACCATCATTCGAGCGGGTGTGTTTGTTGGAGGGATCAATTTATTTGCCGTGGGGGCTGTGATCTGTATTGGCGGGAGCAGCACCATGATCAACAATACGCTGTTGACCATGTTGTTGTGTGGGATTGCTGGTGGCTTGATCACTGCGGCGTTTGCCAGTTTTGCGGTGCCGGTGTGTGAAACGATGTTTGGCATTCTGACGGATGTCAAATTGCTTGAACTCTCCAACGCTGATTTGCCTTTGTTGCGGGAGCTGGCCATGCGGGCACCTGGAACCCAGCAGCATTCCGTCATGGTCAGCAGTCTGGCCCAGGAAGCCGCTGAGGCCATTGGTGGGAATGCGTTGCTGGTTCGCATCGGGTGTTACTATCACGACATTGGGAAGCTCCTGGCGCCGGAAATGTTCATCGAAAACCAGGGCGGCGGCCCCAATCCACACGACAAAATGGAACCACGTCGCAGCGCCAGTGTGATCACCGGGCACGTTCGCAAAGGGATCATTATGGCCCGCGAAGCCAATCTTCCCAAGGAAATCATTGATTTGATTCCGCAACATCACGGCACCCGCAAACTCCATTATTTTTTCAATAAAGCGTCAGAGCGGGCAGTCTTGCGCGGGGAGCCGGTTGATGAAACTGACTATCGCTACCCGGGACCCAAACCCCAAACCAGGGAAGCCGCGATTGTGATGATGGCTGATAGTGCCGAAGCCGCCGCGCGATCACTCGATGAACCAACCCCAGAAAACATTGGACAGATTGTAAAGCGGATTTTGGATGACATCATTGCGGATGGTCAGTTGGATGAATGTTCAATGACCATGCGAGAAATCACGCTGGTTCGGGAACAGTTGGTCCGAACCCTGTGCAATATCTACCACCATCGGGTTGTATATCCTGGTTTTAATAGCAGTTGTGCTGATTCCGAAGAAATCGGCCTCTGTATGATCACGTCAGACGAGACAGAACGAATTGAGCCTGCCGAAACGGCATTAGATCCTGAACCGGAACTGGCCCCAGCACCTGCCAATATTTCCTCTGCCGCCCGGATTCCCAGTCGGTTAAAAACGGGCGAAATCCCCCCAATCCAGGGCATTACCCGCGCTTGAAGAATGAAGAAGGTGGTTAGTGGTTAGTGGTTAGTGATTAGTTTTTGGTTCTCAGTTCTTCTTCGAAAGCATTGATTTCTAACCACTAACCACTAATCACTAATCACTAATCACTAATCACTAACCACTAAATGGCTTCTTCACTCCGCATTTTTGGACCCATTGCTAGGCAAAGACGTTGAAGGTGTACTACACTGCAACCTGTTTCGGGTAAGGGCAATCACACCACAACCGTCGCACGAGCACACCCTGCTCGCAAAGCCCGCCGAAGCAGAATTGATCAGACATACCGCCAAAAGGATTTGGATCTATGCACAAGCAACACCGGAATGTTCCGTCTTTTCGACTTGCCCTGTTTACCCTCGGACTGGCCGGGGCCATTAGTTTAAACACGATTTCTTTCGCCGCGACTCCCCAACTGGCGGCCAGTTTGGATGAATCAGCGGAACGACGAATCACCTCATCGGTTGTGGAGGCATTGACAACGATTGAAGATCACTATGCCGGAGAACTTGATTATAATCGAGTCAACGAAAGCTCAGTTGATGGAATGCTCGGAGTGCTTGATCCACACTCCCATTTCTGGACCCGGGAAGAATTCCTTGAATTTCGAACCCGACAGGCAAGCGTTTATTCCGGTGTTGGGGCAACCATCGCTCCGCATAACGGAAAAGTGTATATTGTCTCCCCGTTTGAAAATACGCCGGCATTTTTGGCCGGCCTCCGATACGGCGATCAGATTATTGCCATTGATGGGCAAACAACTGACGGCTGGACCTCAGATCGGGTCCGCGATAATTTGCGTGGGTTGCAGGGAACTGCGGTCCAGGTCACGGTGAAGCGTCCTGGCGTCGAAACACCGATCACGTTTCGAGTGGTTCGCAATTCAGTCAATCTGCCGTCCATGACCAATTGTTTTATGATTCGTCCCGAGGTTGGGTACATCGGGTTGCGGCGTGAGTTTCAATCCACCACCGGCGATGAAGTTGATGCCGCGCTGAAGAAATTGAAAGCCCAGGGCGCCAGGTCCGTCATTTTGGATTTGCGCGGCAATCCTGGTGGATTACTGGACGAAGCGATATCCGTAGCCAACCAGTTTCTCAATCGTGGCCAAAAGATTCTTTCCTACAAAGGCCGTACCAGCAGCGGAATTTTTCGCGATTACAATGCGTCCAACGCTGATCCGGATAGTTCAAGCCTGGTGGTCATGATCAACAACGGTTCGGCCAGTGCTTCGGAAATTGTCGCGGGTGCCATCCAGGACCACGACCGGGGCATCATCGTTGGTGAAAATAGCTTTGGCAAAGGACTGGTACAGACGATTTTTCAGCTTTCCAATGGCTATGGATTGACCCTGACAACCGCCAAGTACTTCACCCCAAGTGGACGATTGATCCAGCGTGATTACGCAAACCTCTCCCGTTATGAGTACCAAAAACAAGGAATTCTTGGCACGGGAGCTCGTCCGAATGACTCAAAAGA
The DNA here is from genome assembly GCA_016208495.1 of Acidobacteriota bacterium. Lineage (NCBI taxonomy): Bacteria > Pseudomonadati > Acidobacteriota > Acidobacteriota bacterium. Next base: position 92,456 of record JACQXX010000003.1, read on the forward strand.
CAACCGTTTTGAAACGGATACTCGTCGGATTGTCAAGGGTGGGTTTGGAATTGAGCCGGATGTGAAAATTCCTCCTCAACTGTTAACCGCCACTCAGGTTCGGTTGCTGGATGCCACATTCCTGTTTGGTCGGTTACTGGTGACCGGACAAATTCCTGGATTTGCTGAATACCGGGTCAATGATTTGAACTTTGGTCATACCCTTAACAATTCTGAATTTACCGTCACGGATGCCCTGTATCAGCAGTTTCTGAAGTTTGTTCGTGAAAACTCCAAGGAAACCGGAGGCATCACGGTTGCCATGGTGACGGAAAACGAAGAGTACATTCGCCAGCAATTGCGTCGTGAAGTGGTTACTGCCGCTTATGGTAGTGAGGTGGCCGATGAAATTGTGATTGCGGCTGACACCCAAATGGTTCGGGCGATTGAAGAACTCCCCAACGCCAGACTCCTGGCTGAAAAATCCCGCAAGGTTTGGCTGGAAAGCAGCCAGCGCGCGCCCCGTCGGTTTGGGCAATAGCAATACGAGCGAGTAGCGAGGAGTGAGTAGCGAGTGGTCAATTCAATACAAAATCGCAAGGTCTTGACACAATCCTGAGTTTGTCTGTCATTCTTCGCTACTCACAACTCGCTATTCTTTGCCATCAGGTCTTTTACTAACCATCTCGCACTCGCTATTCACTCCTTGTTATTCTTTGCAACCCGGCCTTTCTCTAACTATCTCGCTATTCACTACTCGCTTTATTTTGCTACACACAACTCACTCTTAAAAGAGGTATGGCATGGCAGATCAGGCAACGCGTCAACGAATCAAAAAAGTACGAACCCATATCAGTCAAAATGAAGGTCTGTTGTTTGAAATATCACGGTCCGGGAGTCGGGCCTATGTGTTACCTCCATCGGATGTACCTGAAACCCCAATTGACCAATTGATTTCTTCCGATTTTCTGCGCCAGGACGATCTGGAGGGAATGCCCGAATTGACTGAGCCCGAAGTGGTTCGCCATTACACCCGGCTGTCAACCTGGAATTATGGAACCGACACCGGAATGTTTCCGCTTGGGTCCTGTACCATGAAGTACAACCCCAAGATCAATGAATGGGCGGCACGGCTCCCCGGTTTTGCGATGACGCATCCGCTCGCGCCAGAGTCGCTGGTCAAAGGGAACCTTCGGTTGATCAAAAAGTTAGAAGACGAACTGTGTGAAATTACCGGGATGGACACGATTTCGCTCCAACCAGCAGCCGGGGCGCATGGTGAACTCACTGGAATTATGATGGTTCGGGCCGCATTGGAAGCCCGTGGCAACCGTCGAAAACGAGTTCTGATACCAGATTCAGCTCACGGCACCAACCCGGCCAGTGCCGTGATGTGCGGTTACAGTGTTGAAACGATTGCGTCCAATGCTCGCGGGTTGACCGACCTTGATGTTTTGGAAAAGAAAATGGACGATTCGGTGGCCGCCATTATGCTGACCAACCCAAACACGCTTGGGTTGTTTGAGGAAAATATTGAAAAGATTGCGCAACTGGTCCATTCCCGAGGCGGGTTTGTGTATATGGACGGGGCCAATATGAATGCCATGTGCGGTGTGACTCGACCTGGGGACATGGGGGTTGACGTCATGCACCTGAATCTGCACAAGACCTTCTCTACGCCGCATGGCGGTGGCGGGCCTGGATGTGGACCCGTGCTGGTGGTCAAGGAACTGGAACCGTTTCTGCCATTCCCAACGCTTCGACGAATAGAGGCTGGGGACGTCGAATTTGATTGGAATCGTCCTCAATCGGTTGGCAAAGTGAAGGCATTTTGGGGCAATTTCGGAATGATGGTGCGGGCACTGGCTTATATCCGGGCGCTGGGACCAGATGGGTTAAAATCTGCAACTGAAACCGCCGTGCTCAATGCCAATTATGTCGCCCACCACCTGCGCGATACCTATGATCTGGCATTTGAAGGGCCAATGCTCCACGAGGTCGTGTTTTCGGACAAACGGCAGCACCCGACGGGTGTTAAAAACGCTGATATTGCGAAACGACTGATTGACTATGGCTTCCATCCGCCGACGATGTCCTTCCCATTGATTGCTCCGGGCGCCATTATGATTGAACCAACCGAAAGCGAAAGCCGGGAAGAACTGGATTTGTTTATTGATGCGATGAAATCCATCTCAGCCGAATGTGAAGAAAACCCGGAACTGGTGAAATCGGCGCCTCACCACGCCCGTCTTGGACGGTTGGATGAAGTCGGTGCCGCACGCAACCCAGTTCTGCGGTGGAAACCCTAGTGAGGCTGAAAAAACCAGGGCTGAGGGGTTGGGGACATAAGCGCCAGGATAAGAAAGCTCGTGCTCTTTCCGGTGGCATTCAATGATGTTCTTGTCGGGGTTGGGTCTCGTTGCGGGCCGGGTCCGTGGGCTTCGCACCACGGCTATTACACGACGACCCTGCGGGCCTAAAACGCCTTATCCTGGCGCTTATGGGGCTCGGGGCTGAGGGCTGAAGAACCAGGGCTGAAGAAGTTGGGCTGAAAAACTGGTTTTATTTCATCCCTCATCCTTCATCCCTCATCCCTTCAGTTGCTCCGAGCTTGCGAGTCTTCAGCCCTCAGCCCCAAGCCCCAAGCCCTGGTTTTTAAGGAACTGTCACCTGAAACTTCGAATAGGTATGTTCCGCCACCCGCTGGGTTCCAGGCGGGTTGTAATTACTCAAGCTAAACAGGTACCGACCCGTCATCAACTGGCTGGCATCAATGGTTTCAATATACCGGTTATCAACCGTGACCCGGATGCTGCCTTGTCGGATGCCAAACGCGTAGCGATGTTCCCCTGAAAATGACATGTTGACTTCGTGCCGTGGGGTAATGAAGTCATATGTATCTCCGCCCCTCCAAAACCGGCATTCCATTTGTTTGTCAAAGTGGCCATCACCGTGAAAGTACAGGAAAATACCGTAATCCAAACCGGGACTGACAAACCCAAAACAGCCTGTTGCACCGCGAGATTGGCCCTGGATCCGAAAAGTATATTCCTTTCGGGAGTCAAAACTGTAGGAATGGGTTAACCCATAGTAGTGAGTCCCACCCCAGCCAATCAGTTTTTGGTCCCTGGTGTCCCACTGGCCCAGATTCTTGGTCCATCGGGAAAGGGATCGGTTTTGAAATTGATCAGCAAGCAGGATTTTGCGAGGTTCGTTTCGATTCTCCTGTTTTGATCTCGGACGAAACGCACCGCAATAATCACAGTTTTGGGAATCAGGCTGCATTGGAGCGTGACAACGATAACAATACAGCAGCAATGTTGCTCGGTTCATGCTGGATGTTCTCCTGAGAATTCGGATTGGCCTGCGGCAAATTCAGGTTCTTGAGCAAGGAAAGCAAAAAACAAATTGGACAATGATGTCAGGTGAATCGCGGTTCCTGTGACTGATGGGGAAGTAAACGGAGTTGATTGCCCTGGGTGCTGAATACATTGCAATCGTATCCTTATTCTCTGGCATTTCACATTTGGCTCAAGGCTGGCATTCGAGCCGTCTCCGCCTGAAAGCACAGTGTATTTCCAACGCAACATCTGTGTTTTCCATATCGGGCGGGCCCGACTGGCGGGGTTGAAACCTGTGCTCCAGAGATTTCACCACAGTCAAAGGAGAATCGAGAATTATTGAATTCAGGGAGTGAGCATAAATGAGGGGATCAGGATTTCCCCGAACTGAAAATCAGATGGTTTTGATTTCAGAGAATCACGCTTCGTGCAGTGCACCGCTCAAAAAATACAAAATGAGAAAGATGACCGCTGCCTTCAGCCATTGATAGTGAGTGGCTCGGGCGTTGGTTGATACACAGTTGGATAGGCCGCAGTGAACCTTTCGGCCATAAATGGCCGAGCTTCTGGGTGGGATCATCCAGCTTACACTGGTTGATCTTGAGCAGTTCGCGCTTCTGCCTGACTGCCATCAGTCAGGGTTGCGGGCTGCGCCGGTCGGCTGTCCTTCCGGCGTAGCGGCAATCCCACGTTTTTTCACCACCTGAGCGCCGTTGTGGTCGGCATTCGCAACGTGTCCGCACCGCTGACAATGAAACTGACTTTGGCTCACGCGGTTGGCGGGATGAATGTGGCCGCAACTGGCACATTCTTGCGAAGATCGGTAAGCGGCAACGCTGATCACCAGTTTTCGACGCCGAAGCGCCTTGTATTTGAGAAATGTCACCACCATTCCCCAGGCCGCCGCCAAAATATTCCGATTGAGTCCGGCTTTGGCGGCGGCGCCGTTGGGTTCGTAGCCATTCCCATCAGCTTTTGGTTGCGGGGATGGACTGGCCGTCATGTTTTTGATTTTGAGATCCTCGATCACAAATATCCGGTGGTCGGAGGTCGCCAGCCGATGGCTAGTCTGATGGGCAAAGTCCCGCCGGACATCAGCTTTCCGGGCGTGATACCGGGCCAGTTTTTGTTTGGTCCGTTCCCGACGGGAAGACCCTTTGACCTGTCGTGACAATCTTTTTTGCTGACGGTTGATTTGTCGGTCACACTGGTCAAGCGTGTGCTTTTGTTCCGGGGTAAACTCAAATGGTGTCCCTTCCGATGGATAGACTGGAATCACGACTCCGCGATCCAGTCCAACCGTGATGGGTTCCAAGCTTGCTTCGTCCATCTGGCTGTATTCGACCTGGAGTTCTTCCTCCGTCGCCAGTTCCTGGCCATCTTCATAATTGAATGACACGAAATACTCACCATTCCGACGTGATACTGTGATTGAATGTGGTGACTCAAACTCCCGCCGGGCGTCAAAACTCAACGCTCCAATCTGATTGGTCTTTGTTCCAATCATCAGTTGGTATCCAATCACGTCTCCGGTTTGGTTATCCGTTTTCGGTTTCAACTCAAACAGTTCACTCGTCAGCCAGACTGAATCCCGGTTGCCTTTCCGTTTCCTGACCGGTCTCTCCGCCAGTCCCGCCACGTATCGCTGGTAGGCTTCCCGCCACCGATACGCTGCATTCCGCAGTACCTGGCTCGGGATGTCTTTAAGCCAGACTGTTTGTTCCGTTTTGAATTGGGAATAGCACTGGTCCACCGGCACCGGCACGCCGACCAGCGCCAGGCTGTGGGCCTTAAACGTCCGGAAATACTCGTGTTCCGCCACCTTCGCGTTGTAGATAAACCGCCCAGCGCCCATCCATTGCGATAACACTCGCTTTTGCTCATGGGTTGGATGCGCCTTGAATTTGACGCCACACAGTGCCATATATATTCCCAATCTGTATTATTACTTTAGTAATAGCGTGCACGATACCATGTCGGTCTGTTTCCCGTCGAGCAAAATCTCATCCCTTCCTGGCACTTTCCGTTGAGTGATGGTTTCTCGGGAGGTTGATTTTCTTTTCCCGTGATCTGTCCGGTTCCCATTGCGCTCAGATTTCTTAATTCTCTAAACCAGATCGGACTCGCTTAACTCGGCCCTGAAAGGCTGAGACTGCGCTCGTCGTTTTGTTCAAAAAGAAGTTTGACGATGAAGCTTGGGATTGCTTGATTTTTGGAAAACGGGCAACGGGCATAAAGGAGAGGAAACGATGCCAGTTGGTCTTCCTGGTTGTTTCCCTGAGGTGAGGATAACAACCCCTGAAACGCCTGGGCATTATACGGACCTTTGGAAAAGAAAGCGAGAAAAATCTATCAAAAAACAGGACAAAAACATTAGAGCGAGAAAAAACTAATTCTGGGATCAGAATTTGCAGCTAAATACCGGGCTGAAAAAAACAGGGCTGAGGGCAATCGAAGGGATGAGGGATGAGGGATGAGGGATGAAAGAAACCCAATTCTTCAGCCCTCAGTCTTCAATCCCGAGCTTGCGAGTCTTCAGCCCCCAGAAAGAAACCTGGCATCGGTGGTCCGGTTGCGTCCATTTTGTTTCGAAGCATAGAGTGCTTTATCCGCTGCCGTGACCAGTTCATCCTGATCTGCAACCTGGAGTGCTGGATAATTGGACACACCAATACTGGCTGTAATTTTGATTGGCCCAACTGAAGTTGGTGCCGGCGCACTTTCAATCGCAATCCGAAGCCGTTCGGCGACATCTCGGGAAGGGTCAGCCGGAGTATTGGGCAATAAAACTGTAAATTCCTCGCCTCCATACCGGGCTGGAATGTCGGAGTCACGCAAGCGGCCTTTCACCAATGTTGCCAGATATCGCAACACGTCATTTCCAACTTCGTGCCCGTAGGTGTCATTGATTTTTTTGAAATGATCCAGGTCAATCATGATCACACCCAGTGGTTTGTGGGTGCGTTTGGCCAGTTCAAATTGTTCAGCCAGTTTTTGGCGCAGATACCGGGGGTTAATCAGCCCGGTGAGCCCATCAATCGTCGCCAGTTCAAATAGCCGGGCATTTTCAAGGGCGCTCACCACTTGCTGGCCAAGGGTTTGGAGCAGTGCCTGATGTTGTTCGGTAAATGCCGCGCGGGATTCGCTGGCCACACTAATCACACCCAATGGGCGATCTTTTGATTCTAATGGAACTCCCAACCAGGAACGATAGGGAAGTTGACGGATCAACCAGCTATATCCATAAGCATTTGCCTCTTTGGTGATATCTTCCAATCGAAGTGGACGGCCACGTTTGACACACCACTCAGCCAGTCCAATTGCGTTTTCTTCGGGTGGGGTTTCTTCACCTGGAGTTTGTTCCTGGCGGCTCCAGCGACCACTATTGAGTAATTCACCGGTTTTGCCAGTTGAGATTTCGGTGCCTCCTGGTGGAGTTTTGGTTTCACCTCCAATGGCCTCCCGGTGTAATTTGCCAGTTCCCGAGTGGTCGGTTTGCCGTCGATGGAGGCGAGGCATTCGATAGTTTACCCCCTCTAGTTGAAGGTGGTTCTGGTCGGTTGAGGTTTGATGTTCGGGAAACAGGTAAATCGCAAACGAGTCTGCCCCAAAAAGCTCCTTGCCATGTTCATACAGTGCTTTTAAGAGTTCTTTTCGAGTTTGCGTGGCATTGCTCAAGGCTTTGCCCAGACTGGCTAAAATCTTTAATTCAAGCACGGTTGACTGGAGTTCGGTTGTGACCCGGGCTTGCTTGCTCAGGAGTGCGACCAGCGAGACCAGGACCACACCCAGTACACAAAAGACTTTGAAATCAAGAAAATACACTACTGCCATAACCACGCCGAGCAGCACATTCGAGATCTCGGTCAACAACACCACAAAGGACCGCAACTCACGGGTATTCCGATTGTATTCAAGGAGCGGGATACCGCGGGTCCAGGCGTGAACAAACATCAAATTCCATCGAATCAGCACAATCGAGGCATAGACAAACGGGATGCTGGCTGTCTGACGGGGTTCGAGGGTGGTAAACGGAGTCCATTCGCCCCAATTGAGAACCCGATACATCGAACTTCCAGTCAGTGTCACAAACGCCATCAACCCGCCCTGAAACAAAATTTCTCCCAGATTGGCATACCATGGACCATATTCGACCTCGCGAACCGTTCGATTGGCCAGTTGACTCAGCGTGTTGAGGATAGCGGCCAGAGCCATGATGACGATGGCTGTCCCTGGATCAAAAACCAGAATCACACAGACGTTGAGTGCATCTTCGGATGAAAGAGCGGCTGACCGGGTCGGGCGATACCGTAAAAAGACACATAACATCAGCAACAACAGAAAAACAGCCGCATGCAGCACTTTTTGGGTGTTGACCGCCTGAAACGAATAGCCTTGTCCAAGGGATAACTGGTACACCAGCCACAGGCTCAGAGTTCCAAAAACCCAGATAAAGAGTAAATAAGGCCAGCCATAGGGGGTTCGTTCAAGTGTTGATGCCATAAAATAAAGGGGATCGGAAAAATGGTGAAGCGACTGGCAACGGCTCTGACCCAGACAGGTGAACCCGCCGGTAAGACACCACAGGACCCAACCAGCCATGAGCCAACCAGAGCCAGGTCCCGGCAAAGAGCAGTATCTTCTTCAATTTGTGAAGCCGTTAATGTTGGGTTTAGAAGTGGGTGAAAAAAACCGGAAAGCTAAAATGCAAGTCTGTTTTTTCTACTGGACCCGGTATAAATTCTGCAAGTTTTTTTTCTTGAAACGGCGCCTTTTCCAGTACTCTTGCCTAAAAAAATTGAAGATTGCCTGTGAGATGAGCTTTGAAGCTGAAAAAGAGAAAAGAAGGTCGAATTTTAACCCTGGTTCACTAATTGCATCTTTGACACATCGCTGAGACAATCAGCCGAAGATGCGAAAATTTCCCCTCCTGGTTCAATGCTGGTTCACCAGTGACCCAATTCAGATTTCATTTTCCAAGGATGAAGTGACTGTTATGTCAACATTGCAATCGTCTCAATCCGATATATCACCAAAAAACAAAGCGACCATCTCTCGGACCACCAGTTCCGGAGTTGAATTGAACTCTTACTACCGTCAGGCAGATCGCCCCGAAGGGGCTGAAGCCGAAGTTCCGGGATCGTACCCGTACACGCGGGGTATTTTTGCCCAGATGTACCGGAGCAAACTCTGGACCATGCGCCAGTATGCCGGCTTTGCGACGGCTGCCGAATCCAATCGGCGGTATCGTTATTTGCTGGAACAGGGCACCACTGGTCTTTCCGTGGCTTTTGATTTGCCGACCCAGATTGGACTGGATTCAGATAACCCCCTGGCCTTAGGCGAGGTCGGAAAGGTCGGAGTCGCGATTGATTCGTTGGAAGACATGGAAGTTTTATTTGATGGAATTCCACTGGACCGTGTCTCAACCTCAATGACCATCAATGCCACCGCTCCGATTCTGTTATCGCTCTATATCGCGGTTGGGAGAAAGCAGGGGGTCCGTCCAGATCAGCTCAACGGTACAGTCCAAAATGATATTCTCAAAGAGTATATGGCGCGCGGCACGTATATTTACCCCCCGCGTCCATCGCTGCGGCTGATTACCGATTTGTTTGCCTATTGTTCGGCTGAAGTCCCCAACTGGAATACCATTTCAATCTCGGGCTATCACATTCGGGAAGCCGGATGTACGGCGGCCCAGGAAATTGCATTCACACTGGCGGATGGGATTTGTTACGTTCAGGCGGCCCTGGATGCGGGTCTGGATGTTGATCAATTTGCACCGCGTCTGTCGTTTTTCTTCAATGCTCACAATAATTTACTCGAAGAAGTCGCCAAATTCCGGGCTGCCCGGCGGATGTGGGCCCAGATTATGCGCGAACGATTTGGGGCAAAAAATCCCAAGTCGTTGATGCTCCGATTCCATACCCAGACGGCGGGAAGCACCTTGACCGCCCAGCAACCCGAAGTCAATGTGGTTCGGACCACGATCCAGGCGCTGGCTGCCGTCCTGGGTGGCACCCAATCGCTGCATACCAACTCGAAAGACGAGGCGCTTGGGCTCCCGACTCAGGATGCGGCTCGGGTCGCCCTCCGAACCCAGCAAGTGATTGCCTATGAATCAGGCGCGGTGGATGTTTCTGACCCACTCGGTGGTTCCTACCTGATCGAACATCTCACCGATGAACTCGAACAGCGTGCCAAAGCCTATATTGCCCGCATTGACGAAATGGGCGGAATGTTGACGGCGATTGAAAGAGGGTTCCCACAACGCGAAATCCAGCAGGCCGCCTTTGAATATCAACGGGCGGTCGAAGACCACCGTCAGGTTGTGGTCGGAGTGAACAAATTCCAGATGGAAGAGGAGACTTCGATTCCGATTCTCCATATTGATCCGGAACTGGAAAAAGCCCAGGTGGAGCGGGTGCGGGCGGTTCGGGCCCGACGGGATGCCGTGAAAGCCGCCGCTGCTTTGGATGCCGTTGAAGCCGCTGCCCGAGGGACTGAAAACGTCATGCCGCATATTCTCAATGCGGTTGAGTGTTATTGCACGGTTGGGGAAATTTCAGATCGGTTGCGGACAATTTTTGGGGAGTATCAGGAATCAGTGGTGTTTTAAGGAGGGTTCGGGGTTCCGGGTTCTGGGTTTGGGGTTTTCAAATTTATGTCCTTTTGGTCCTTTAAGTTCTTTAAGTCCTTTAAGTCCTTTTGCCTTTTCCCAATCCCGAACCCCGAACCCCGAACCCCGATTGGCTCTATCCTGGTTCCGCTGTCAGTTGGATATCACTTGGCCCAGTTGGGATGCTGTCACCAGTGCTTGCCTGGGCCTGCTCTTTGTACTGAAGTTCATACAGGCGGCGATAGAGACCATGCTGGGCAAGCAGTTCCTGGTGGGTTCCCATTTCCCGGATTTCACCCTTGTGCAACACAATGATTTGATTGGCTTTTTGGATGGTTGACAGGCGATGGGCCACCAGGATGGACGTCCGGTCAATGAGGAGCCGTTCGATGGCTTGCTGGATCAACTGTTCGGTATGGGTATCAATGCTGGAAGTGGCTTCGTCCAGGATCAGGATTCGGGGATCAAACGCCAGCGCCCGCGCAAAACTCAAAAGCTGCTTTTGCCCAACCGACAACGTGGCGCCGCGTTCTTTGACTTCAGCCTGATAGCCCCCAGGGAGTTTCTGAATAAATTCATCCGCGTGGACTTCGCGGGCCGCAAAGTGAATTCGATCATCGTCAATGCTGGTATTGCCAAGCCGGATATTGTCCGCAATCGTGCCGGCAAACAAAAATACATCCTGGAGCACGATTCCAAAGGACTGGCGAAGTTGATGCAGGTCCAGTTCCTTGATATCAACTCCATCAAGCAGAATCTGACCTCGTTGAATGTCGTAAAACCGCATCAAGAGGCTGGTAATGGTGGTTTTACCGGATCCGGTGGCACCAACCAGTGCGATTGACTGCCCGGCTGGGGCTTGAAACGAAACATTCTTCAAGACCCATTCTTCGCCTTTGTAGGCAAACCAGACGTTGCGAAATTCGATTTCTCCACGAATGTTGGACACTGGTTTTGGGGCGTCCGGAGAAGTAATTTCAAGGGGTGTGTCCAACACCTTAAACACACGCTCTGAAGCCGCCATGGCTGCTTGCAGGATGTTGTATTTTTCGCTGATATCCTGGATGGGTTCATAAAACCGCTGCATGGCTTGAATAAAGAAAATCAGTGAACCGAGGGTCAAGGCGCCTTGAATGACCTGACCGCCGCCATACCACACAACCAGCGCCACGCCCACCGAGCTAATCAAGCCCACCGCCGGATAAAACACCGCATAATAAAAAACCGAGTTCACATTGGCGATTCGATGCAGGTCGTTGATTTCGTCGAAATCGGTCAGGGCACGGGTTTCGCGATTAAAAAGCTGGACCACGGGCATTCCGGTGATGTGTTCCTGCAAAAAGGCATTGATGCGGGCCATGCGGGTGCGGACTTCGCGATAGGTCGCAGTGGCGTTGACCCGAAACCAGGCGGTGACCCCAACCAGCAACGGGATAATGATCATACTCACCAGCGCCAGTTTCCAGTTGATCAGCAGCAAAAAGACCAGAATTCCAATCAGCGTGAAGACATCGCTAAAAAGCGTCACAAACCCGGCGGTGAAGAGTTCGTTCAGGGCATCCACGTCGGAGGTCAGGCGCGAGATCATCCGGCCAATTGGGTGGCGGTCATAATAACTCAGGGAGAGATGCTGAAATTTGGCGAAAATCTCCTTGCGCATGTCATACATGATGAACTGACCCATTGAGTTCAGGATCACGGACTGGACATAGGTCAGGGAGAAAACAATCGAAATCAGGATCACATACCAGATTCCGATCACCAACACCCCATTTGCTGGGGTGAAATGAATGCCTAATCCGTCAACACCGTTCTGAAACAGCCGGGAAAAAAAGGAGAGATTCTGATCCGAGGGAGGTTTGAGATAGAGGTCAACCGCCACCATCGTCAGGTTGAGCGCCACCAGTTCAAAGATGGACGTCAAGGTGATCAGCGGAATGGCGATTGAAATTTGAACTCGATAGGGTTTCAGATACCTTAAGAGCCGCCAGAACAGGCGACCATCATAGGACTTTTCAACGGCTTCTTCTTCGTGATGGCTTGCCACGCACACAACCTCGATTCAATAACAAAATAGAAGGGCGATTATGCGCTTTCCCGGTTGTGCATTGCCACCAGTCCTGGCAAGTGGGGATTTGTGGGTGGTAGAGAAAGGAATCAGGGGATGGAGTTACACATCCTTGGGGGCAATAACCGTGATAAGATCGTTGTACCGTTTAAAATCTGCGGTGTTGAACATCAGCAAATGGGTTAAGATTATGCGTCAACATCGCTGCCACCAGACGGATATCATGTCCGGTTTTTCCAATAACTTCTTCACAATTGAAAACAAACACTCTTCATCAGCCCATTCCAGGGAGCTTGAGCCAATTCACGTTGTGGCAATTTGTCAGAGTACAGGTTCGCTTGAGAGCTTCGTTTGATAAGGAATTGTTGGAAGTGAGAGCGATAAAATAAATCCTAAAATATTCATTTTGTTTTACATAATTAACCTGGATGATTTTTTATAATGCGAATTAAGGTTGCTTCAGGCTAATCTGTATTGGGTCTGGACAGCAATTCCCGGTGAGTCTGTAAATGAAGAAAAGAAAGGAAAAAGGAAAAAGAGTTTCCGCGCTGAGAAGAGAAAAGAGAAAAGAGGGAGGAAGGGGAAAAAAGAGCAAGCGGGAAAGTAGGGGTGAGGAGGGCCGAAA